>NZ_JAMYLA010000061.1:0-38142 GCF_040317725.1 Mesorhizobium sp. M1396
TTCTCTCGTTCCTCACTCAGTCGTCTCACTCTGCCACACTCGCGGCCCCCCGACCCCCCCCCGGGGGGGGGGGGGCGGCCCCCCGGGCGGGGGGGCCCCCCCCCCCCGCGCCGCCCCCCACCCGGACCTTCGGTCCGACCTCCCCACAAGGGGGAGGTAGGGGCCGCAGCCTAATTTACTCCGGCACGAACCTGACCGCGCCCTTGGCCGCGCTGGTCGCCATGGCGGCATAGGCGCGCAAGGCGGTCGTCACCTTGCGCTTGCGCTTTTCCTCGGGCTTCCAGGCCAGGGCGCCCTTGGCCTCCATCGCCACCCGGCGGGCCGCGATTTCCGCATCGTCGACAGCAAGGCGGATGCTGCGGTTCGGGATGTCGATCTCGATCGTATCGCCTTCCTGCACCAAGCCAATCAGCCCGCCTTCGGCGGCTTCCGGCGACGCATGGCCGATCGACAGGCCCGACGTACCGCCGGAGAAACGGCCATCGGTGACCAGCGCGCAGGCCTTGCCCAGCCCTTTCGACTTCAGATAGCTGGTCGGGTAGAGCATTTCCTGCATGCCGGGGCCGCCGCGCGGCCCCTCATAGCGGATGACGACGACATCGCCAGCCTTGATCTCGTTGGACAGGATCGCCTTGACGCTCGAATCCTGGCTTTCGAAGACGCGCGCCGGGCCGGTGAACTTCAGGATCGATTCATCGACGCCGGCGGTTTTCACGATGCAGCCGTCGAGCGCCAGATTGCCTTTCAGCACGGCAAGGCCACCGTCCTTGGAAAAGGGGTATTCGGCCGAGCGGATGACCCCCTTTTCGCGGTCGAGATCGAGTTCGTCCCAGCGGCGATCCTGGCTGAAGGCGACCTGCGTCGGCACGCCGCCAGGGGCGGCGAGGAAGAAATCGCGCACGCTCTGGCTGGTCGTGCGGGAAATATCCCAACGATCGAGGGCTTCGGCGAGCGTTGACGTATGCACGGTCGGCAGGTCGCGATTGATCAAGCCGGCATTGTCGAGCTGGCCGAGGATCGCCATGATGCCACCGGCGCGATGAACGTCTTCCATGTGGACGTCGGACTTGGCCGGAGCCACCTTGCACAGCACCGGCACCTTGCGCGACAGCGCGTCGATGTCATCCTGATCGAAGTCGATTTCGCCCTCATGCGCGGCGGCCAGGATATGCAGCACGGTGTTGGTCGAGCCGCCCATGGCGATATCGAGCGTCATGGCGTTCTCGAAGGCGCCCTTCGAGGCGATGTTGCGCGGCAGCGCGGTTTCGTCATCCTGCTCGTAGTAGCGCTGGGCGAGATCGACGATCAGGTGGCCGGCCTCGACGAACAGACGCTTGCGGTCGGCATGCGTGGCCAGCGTCGAACCGTTGCCCGGCAGCGACAGGCCAAGCGCTTCGGTCAAACAATTCATCGAATTGGCGGTGAACATGCCCGAGCAGGAGCCGCAGGTCGGGCAGGCCGAACGCTCGATGACCTTGACGTCCTCGTCGGAGACCTTGTCGTCGGCGGCCGCGACCATCGCGTCGACCAGGTCGAGCGCCTGCGTCTTGCCGGCGAGCACCACCTTGCCGGCTTCCATCGGCCCGCCGGAAACGAAGACGGTCGGGATGTTGAGGCGCAAGCTGGCCATCAGCATGCCGGGGGTGATCTTGTCGCAATTGGAGATGCAGACCATGGCGTCGGCACAATGCGCGTTCACCATGTACTCGACGGAATCGGCGATCAGCTCGCGCGACGGCAGCGAATAGAGCATGCCGTCATGGCCCATGGCGATGCCGTCATCGACGGCGATGGTGTTGAACTCCTTGGCGACGCCGCCGGCCTTCTCGATCTCGCGCGCGACCAGCTGGCCGAGGTCCTTCAAATGGACATGGCCCGGCACGAATTGGGTGAAGGAGTTGACCACCGCGATGATCGGCTTGCCGAAATCGCTGTCCTTCATGCCGGTGGCGCGCCAGAGGCCGCGGGCGCCGGCCATGTTGCGGCCATGGGTGGTGGTGCGGGAGCGATAGGCAGGCATATTTTTTCCTTGGTGGCTGGCCGCAGCCCAGGAATGGCGCGGCGGAGCTGAATTCGGGCCGCAGGCGTTATAGACGCGCAAGTATGGTCTGGCCACAATTTTGCAATGCGCCAGATTCCCCGCAAAAAACCAGAGCTTCCGAAAAAATTGCGGCCTGCTGTCGGATTGCATGCCGTATGCCCGTCCTTGGACAAACGGCAAGATATGGCACAATTCTCGAAACCTGCCGTTTCCCTGCAACAGCAAAAGACAACCCGAGGAGCGCGACATGCAAAAGATCTCCACTTTCCTGTGGTTCGACACCCAGGCCGAGGAGGCTGTGAATTTTTATGTCTCCATCTTCAAAAATTCGAAGGTGCTGAGCACGACGCGCTGGGGCAAGAGCGGCGGCGATCGTGAAGGCCAGGTGCTGGTCATGTCGTTCGAGCTCGATGGTGTGGAATTCCAGGCGCTCAATGGCGGCCCGCAACACAAGTTCACCGAGGCGATCTCGCTCTCCGTCGACTGCAAGACGCAGGAGGAAGTGGATTATTTCTGGGACAAGCTTGTCGAAGGCGGGCAGCCGGTTGCGTGCAGCTGGCTGAAGGACAAATTCGGCCTGTCTTGGCAGATCGTGCCGGAGCAATTGCCGAAACTGCTTCGCGACCCTGATCAGGCCAGGTCCGACCGGGTGATGCAGGCAATGATGAAGATGGTCAAAATCGACATCGCCAAGATCGAGGAAGCGGCCAGGGGGTGAGAAGCGGTCCGCGTAGCGGACGAAAAGCCAATTGCTTGGCTTTTCGAGCTTCGAACGCCCTGAGCCTGCGAAGGGCCGGGGGCATATAGGGGTCCATTAATTCTTGAGGTTGGCGCTGCCCCTCATCCGCCCTTCGGGCACCTTCTCCCCGTAAAACGGGGAGAAGGGAGAACTTCAAGCCGCCTTGTCGCGGACCTGATAATCCTTGATCGTGGCGAAGCGGATCGCTTTCCAGCGCTCGGCCTCGTAGTTCAGCGAAAAAGCGTGCTGGGCCAGAAACACCGGGTCGTTGTCGAGATCGCGGGCGATGTCGCCGCGATGCGCCTCGATGAAGCGGGGAACCTCGGCCTTGTCGTCGGCCGAGATCCAGCGGCAGACGGAAAAGCGCGACATCTCGAATTCGACGGGCAGCGTGTATTCGAAGTTCAGCCGTTCCTTCAGCACGTCGAGTTGCAGCGCGCCGACGACGCCGACAATCGCTGGTGAACCATCCTCGGGTGAAAATAGCTGCACGACGCCCTCCTCGGCCATTTGGTGCAGCGCTTCCTTGAGCTTCTTGGCCTTCATAGCGTCGCCGAGGCGGACACGGCGCAGGATTTCCGGGGCGAAATTCGGCACGCCGCGGAACAGTATCTCCTCGCCCTCGGTCAGCGTGTCGCCGATGCGCAGCGTGCCGTGATTGGGAATGCCGACGACATCACCGGCGAAGGCCTCGTCGGCGGTGACGCGGGTGCGGGCAAAGAAGAATTGCGGCGCCGACAGCGACATCGGTTTTCCCGTGCGCACCAGCCTGGCCTTCATGCCGCGCTCGAGCTTGCCCGAGCAGACTCGGACGAAGGCGATGCGGTCGCGGTGGTTGGGATCCATGTTGGCCTGGATCTTGAAAACGAAGGATGTCATCTTCTCTTCGGTCGCCTCGACCTTGCGGGTATCGGCTTCCTGCGCGCGCGGCGGCGGCCCAAAGGCGCCAAGCGCCTCGATCAGGTCGCGGACGCCATAGTTGCGCAGCGCCGAGCCGAAATAGACCGGCGTCAGGTGGCCTTCGCGAAAAGTGTCGATGTCGAGCGGCCGGCAGGCTCCGCGCGCCAATTCCAGCTCCTCGATGAAGGCCTCGCGCTCGTTTTCCGGCAACAGCCCGGCAACGCGATTGGAATCGGGACCGTTTACCGGCGTGCGTTCCTTCTCGTCGTCGCCCTTGCGCACCGCGTTCAACGCCAGATGGTAAGTGCCGGAAAAGGTTCTTCCCCGACCAATCGGCCAGGTGATGGGCGCGGTGTCCAGCGCCAGCTTCTGCTCGATCTCGTCCAAAATCTCGAACGGATCGCGGCTTTCGCGGTCCATCTTGTTGACGAAGGTGATGATCGGGATGTCGCGCAGGCGGCAGACCTCGAACAGTTTCAGCGTGCGCGGCTCGATGCCCTTGGCGGCATCGATGACCATGACGGCCGAGTCGACCGCCGACAGCGTGCGATAGGTGTCGTCGGCGAAATCCTCGTGGCCGGGCGTGTCGAGCAGGTTGAAGACATTGTCCTCGTACTCGAAGGTCATCACCGAGGTGACGACCGAAATGCCGCGCTCGCGCTCGATCTTCATCCAGTCGGACCGGGTCTGGATCTTGTCCTTCTTGGCCTTGACCTCGCCGGCAAGCTGAATGGCGCCACCGAACAGCAGCAGCTTTTCGGTGAGCGTCGTCTTGCCGGCGTCCGGGTGCGCGATGATCGCGAAGGTGCGGCGGCGCGCCACTTCTTCTTCTATTGCTTCGGGCATTCTCTGGGATTTCCGTGTGACAGGCCGGGCTTCTAGCAGCGTAGTGCCAAGCTGTCGACCGGTCCGGCGGGGCGGACGCCGCCGGGTGCCACCTGTCCGTCAGAGCACGGAGTCGGTCACGCCGTGGTTCGGACGAGCGCATTGCCGCATATTTCGCGTTGGCAAGCGGCTGCCGGGATGGCACTGGATGAACATCCCCACGAAATGACGAGGCAAAGGAGCGAACATGACAGCGGCCAAACAAGTGATCGTTATTGGCGCCGGCATCATCGGTGCCTCCATCGCCTGGCATCTGACCAAGGCGGGGGCGCGGGTGACGGTCATCGCCGACAGCGCCGCGGGCGGGGTGGCGACGCCGAACTCGTTCGCCTGGATCAACGCCAGCTGGGGCAATCCGGAGCCGTATTTCCGGCTACGCACCCGCGCGATGGCCGAATGGTCGCGGCTGGCGCGGGACCTGCCCGGCCTCCCGCTCAGCTGGTGCGGCGGCCTGTGCTGGGATCTGCCGGCCGCCGCGATGGAAACTTATGCCACGGAGCATTCCGCCTGGGGTTACGGCATCGAGCGCGTCGATCGCGCCGGCGCGGCGCGCATCGAGCCAAATCTCGCCGAGCTTCCCGAGTTTGCCCTGCATGTGGCTGAGGAGGGTGTCGCCGAGCCGGTGGCCGCCGCCCGCGCACTGTTGGCAGACGCGGAGCGACATGGCGCACGCATCATCTCCAGCACGGTCACGGCGCTGGTCCAGACCGGTGGCAAGATCACCGGTGTCGACACATCGCATGGCCTGATTGCCGCCAACGAGGTGGTGATCGCGGCCGGCGTCGGCTCCCCGGACATCGCCGCGACGGCCGGGATCAACCTGCCGATCGAGACACCGCCCGGCCTGATCGTTCACTCTCGGCCTTACAAAAAGCTGCTTAACGGCCTGGTGCTGGCCGAGCGGCTGCACATGCGCCAGACAGCCGAAGGGCGAATCATCGCCGGCTCGGATTTCGGAGGTGCCGATCCGGGTATGGATCCGCAAGAAACCGCCCGCGCGCTGTTCGCGGCCATGAAGGCCATGCTGCGCGACAGTGACGGGTTGGAACTGGATTTCCACACGGTCGGCTACCGACCGACGCCGATCGACGGCTTCCCGATCATCGGCCGCGCCGAGGGCATGGACGGCGTCTATGTCGCGGTCATGCATTCGGGCATCACGCTGGCGCCGGCCGTCGGCCTGTTCGCCGCACGGGAAATACTGGAGGGCGAGCGCGACCCGCTTTTGGCGCCTTATGGATTGGGACGCTTCGCTCAATAGCCCGGCGGACGGCGAAAGCCAGCGGCCGATGCCGCACGGGTCATCGATCCGACGCCGGCCAGCAACCGGCCTAAAGGAAATTGAAATACAGCGCCGGCGGGTACTGCATCCCGTCGGTGGCTCGCGCCTTTGCATCCGCGGCCGGCCTAATCCCGCCTGTCGATGCGTTGTCGAGTTGCTGCCGGGTCGCCTGCGCCTTGGCGGCATTGTCCTGCGTCACCAAGACTTTCTTCTTCGCCTCCGCCACCTGCGACAAGGCAAGCAGCACAAGCAGCGCGGACAGAACGAGTTTCATGACGGTTTCCTCTCTGGCTCCAAAGCGCTCCGCATTTTCTGGATCACCCATGCGTCGTGCCCAAGTTCTTGTCTCATGCACTCAAAACCGCCGCGCGGGCTTGCGCGGCTTGGCGCCTCACTGCCTGAAACCGGACTGATCGAGCAAGGCGACCTGTTTGCCATCGATGTAGAAGCGTATGGCGTGCGCCTCGTTGTCGACGTCGATGCGCGTCGGATTTGCGGCGAGCGCCACCGGTGCGGCCTTGATATATTTCGAGGGGAATTCACCGACCGGCGCGTATCGAAAGAGCAGCGCCAACGCGATACAACCAGCGGTAAATACAATGAACGTCAGTCTGGAAGAGGCATTCGAGGTCATCCGGTCGTTCCTTCAGGTTGAGGTGCCACAACGTAAGGTTGTCAGCAGGCTCCTTGAGCTTGGTTGCCCGTTGCTCGATTGGAGCGTGTCAGTGCTCTGCGAAGGAAGGGACGTGCTCGGCCCACGTTCAGCACGTTCTCGCGGAAGATATGCCCCTTGCCCTCCGCGAGCTTAGCGCCGGACCGCTACCGGAAAAGGCAGCACGTACGGAATACCGTGGAATTCTCTGGAATTCCTGGAATATTAGCTAATGGAAATATATCGTGAAAGGATAGATGCAGCATGATATGGCAGACAGCAAGCAGCAAGAGGCAGCCGTATGGCACAGCACATCGCGCAGAAATTGCGGCTGACGTCGGCGTTATTGGGGACCGTCACCCGCAAGGATCTGGCGGCGGCGTTCCGAGCCGTTAATCCCAAGACCGCGTTCGATCTCGGCCGCGCCGACAAATGGCTGCAAGGTCGCGCCCAGCCGCGCGAGCACAGTGTCTATGACGATTGGGCGAAGCTGCTTCGCTTGGAGCAGCCCGGCTCATGGATCGCCGACTGCGACCTGCCGCATTTCACCGCGGCCATCGCAGCCCGCCACGGCGTCGACAGCGCAGTGCTCGAACGCCGCGCCGGCAATCAATTCGATGCCTCCTCCAGCCATGATGAGCGCAGCCTCGTCTTCGCGCTGACCGGTGCTTATGCATGTTATTCGCGCGCCTGGTCGCCTTACTATCGCGGCCAGATCATCAAGGGCATCCTGTCGATCGAGGCAGGGCCTGGTCTGCATGGCTTGACCGCGACATATCGCGAAGCCTTGCCGACAGGCCAGCTGGTGCTTGGCGGCCCGGTCACGCCGGCCAAGCGCGCTCTTTACGTGCATCTGAAGGAAGCGGGCGGCGACGCCCAGTTCTTCATCAGCCTGTTGCCGCAGTCGCAGCCGGGAAGTGTGCTTGGCGGGTATATGTGCGGAACCGCTATTATCGGCCCGGAGACCCTGCCGTCATTGACCAGGATCCTCATGGTACGGCTGCACGATCCGGCGCCTGGGACCACCTCGTGGGGCGGATACCTGCTAGGCGACCAGTCGATATCAGAGGATTTGGCATCGCTCGGCATATCCATCGACCAGCCGGAGCAGGTCGACCGACAACTCATACGGTTCCTCGTGGGAGGCAGCGATGGCGGCGTCCACCAGATCCCGCCAGCCGAGTTCCGCGCCATTCTCGATGTCTTCGACCGCCATTGGCTGAGACATTCCAGCGCGCCGCAAAACCCCTGAAGGTGATTGCCAACCGATGCGCGCGACGTTGCCGTGATTTGCAACTAGACGGCCAGGGCCAGCTTCGCCGCAGCCGGAGCAAAGGGACGAATAGCCATGCCATCCCTGGTCATGGTGACAAAGCTTGATGGCGGAATAGCCTGCCAATCGCCGCCCTCGCGGTCAAACGGTTCGGACATGATGCAGCGGCAGCCGCCCTTGCGTAAGGTGGAGGTGTAGAGCGTCGGCGCGTGGGCGTCGGTCGCATAACGCACAGCGTGAAGAGCCTGCCCGTCCGAGAAGGCGGCGGTGAGTTTCAGTGACGGATCGAGACCGGCGCGGTGAGAGGCGTCGAGCACGCGGCTGGTGGCACGCGAGACGGCACCTTGCGGATCACCGGCCAACCCTTCGTCGATCATCAGCAGGAAAAACAACTCGGAATCGGTGGTGCCTTCGCGCTGGTCGAAAACGGCGTCGGACAGCGAGTTCTCCAGCGCGCGGCGGATCTTCTCGAAGCCGCCGATCTGGCCGTTGTGCATGAACGACCAGTTGCCGGAGATGAACGGATGGCAGTTCATCCGGCTGGTGGCGCCGCCTGTCGAGGCCCGCACATGGGCGAGGAACAGGCCGGATTTGATCTGCCGGCACAGGCTCTTCAGATTGGGATCGGACCAGGCCGGTAGGATGTCGCGGTAAAGACCGGGCTCCGGACGGTCGCCATACCAGGCAAGGCCAAAGCCGTCGCCATTGGTCGGCGACTTTGCTTCCTGGGCGCAATGGCTTTGGGCGATCAGCGAGTGGCAGGGCGCGGTGAGGATGTCTTCGAGAAAGACCGCTTCACCGAGATAGGCCGCCCATCGGCACATCGCTTCTGTCGTCCTCTAGGCGCGATCCATAAGAGCCGCGGGCTCCTTGGTCGCGTGTGTGCCTCTGTTGTGCGTCCGCTCGTAGAGTTCGCGAACGATTCGGCTGGCTGTAGTTTCAAACAGAAATGGCAAGAAAGCGTGAACGAGCGCGGCGCCCGCCGCCATCAGCAGCCGCGATGAGAACCAAGCGGCAAAGGCCATGTGGCCGAAATAGGTTTCGCCGACCTTGGCCGGATGAGAGGTGAAAATCCTTGCGACCGACATGCTGGTTCCCCTTCAGCGCTTGAAGTTCCTGATATGAGTATCCTGACACGCTTCGCCGGTTCATCGGTCTCAAATTATCCTTGTATTTGGCCCATTGATGGGACACACATCCCATATGGCATTGGAAATCGACGAAATCGACCGGAAATTGCTGAGCGAATTGCAACGCGACGGCACGCTGTCGGTCGACCAGCTGTCGGAACGGGTGGCCTTGTCGCGCAATGCCTGCTGGCGCCGGGTGAAGCGGCTGGAAGAGGATGGCGTCATCACCGGCCGGGTGGCGCTGGTCGATGCCGAAAAGCTCGGACTTGGCCTTTCCGTCTTCATCCTGATCCGCACGTCCAACCACGACCCGGAATGGCTGCAGAAGTTCCGCGCGGCGGTGACCGGCTTTCCCGAGATCACCGGCGTCTACCGCATGTCCGGCGACCTCGATTATGTCTTGCGCGCCCGCGTCGCCGACGTGAAGGCCTATGACCGGCTCTACCAGCGGCTGATTGCCAAGGTGGCGCTGTCGGACGTTTCCGCCTCGTTCGTGATGGAGGAGATCAAGGAGACCACCGTCGTTCCGATGACTAGGTCATAGTGATGCCTGAAAGAAAGACGTTGATAGCATTGCGGTCGAGTTGACCGAATCGCCGTTCGCGCCGATAGGATCGATTTTATGCGCGCAGCCCTTCAAACTCCCTCCGTCATCGGTCCGACCGTCGGCTTCGTCAGGTTGCCGCATGGTGAAGGACTTCCCCTTCCAGCCTATGAAAGCACCGGTGCGGCCGGCATGGATTTGCGCGCCGCGGTGCCCGACGACCGGCCGCTGCTGATCCTGCCTGGCAAACGCGCTTTGGTGCCGACCGGGCTGATCCTGGAAATTCCGGAAGGTATGGAAGGTCAGGTGCGGCCGCGTTCCGGACTTGCTTTCAAACATGGGCTGACCGTCCTCAACACGCCCGGCACCATCGACAGCGACTATCGCGGCGAGGTGAAGGTGCTGCTGATCAACCTCGGCGACGAGGACTTTGCCGTGACGCGCGGCATGCGCATCGCCCAGATCGTCTTCGCGGCGGTGACGCAGGCGGCCGGGGAAGAACGGACATTGGCCGGCGGCACGGCGCGTGGCGCGGGCGGGTTCGGATCGACCGGCACCGCCTGATGTCTGAACTGCCTAAACTTGTCATCTTCGACTGCGATGGCATCCTGGTCGACACCGAGAACCTCGCCAATCGGCGCCTCGCCGAATGGTTGAGCGCCGCCGGCTATCCGACAGGCTTCGAATATTGCCGCAAGAATTTCTCCGGCCGCAGCATGGCGTCGGTGCAAAAACAGATCGAAGAGGAAACCAGCGTCAGGCTCGGCGCCGATTTCGTGGATCGCTGGAACGCCGGCCTGCCGGATCTGTTCGCCCATGGCGTCGAGGCGATCCCCTACGTCCGCGAGTTTGTCGAAGCCGTGCGTTCAGCCGGCATCGCCTATTGCGTCGCCACCTCGGCCAGGGTGTCGAAGATGCACATCACGCTCGGCCAGACCGGGCTGTTACCGCTGTTCGAGCACGCAATGTTTTCTTCGACCATGGTCGCGCGCGGCAAGCCGTTTCCCGACCTGTTCCTGCATGCGGCCAAGACCATGGGCTTTTCGCCCGCCGACTGCATCGTCATTGAGGACAGCGTCGCCGGCACGCAGGCAGGCATCGCCGCCGGCATGCGGGTATTTTCCTATTACGCCGATCCCCATTCCGACCGAGATGGCCTGATCCAGGCCGGCGGCATACTGTTCGACGACATGCGCGAGCTGGCCGGGCTGGTGCCGATCCACTGACCTGATCTCCAGCCTACTGCTGTACGCCTCGATCGGCCGTGGTAGCTTGGCCCGCCAGACCTGAGGCCGCGCATGAAACCCATCCTGCCAGTCATATGCCGCCATCAGAAGACATCGCGCTACGCCAAGGATTCCGACGCGCTGGACAAATTGGCAGGAGAGAACGCCAAACGCTTCTGAACCAACCGCATTCGTTTGCCCGGCCAAAAAGAGCACGATAAAATCCGTTTAGCCACACCGCACATGATGGGGGAACTACCATGGACAAGGGCAAGATCTTTCGCGACCTGCATGCCTCGACCTTCGTCATGCCCAATCCCTGGGATATCGGCACGACGAAGCTGCTGGCTTCTTTCGGCTTCACGGCGCTGGCGACGACCAGCGCCGGCTTTGCCTTTTCGCGCGGCCTGCCGGATGGCGCCGTGACCTTCGACCAGATGATCCACCATTGCCGCGAGCTGACGGCGGCGACCAGCCTGCCGGTCTCGGCCGATCTCGAGAAAGGCAAGGGCGACAGCCCGACCAGTGCCGCGGAAACCGTCTTCGCGGCGGAAGCGGCCGGCCTTGCCGGCTGCTCGATCGAGGACCACACCGGCGACCCGGACAAGCCGATCTATGATTTCTCGCATGCCGTCGAGCGCGTCGCGGCGGCCGTAGAGGCGGCTCGCGCACTGAAGCGCGATTTCGTCTTCACCGCGCGCGCCGAGAATTTCCTGTGGGGCAAGTCCGACCTCGACGACACCATCAAGCGGCTGCAGGCTTTCGAGAAGGCCGGCGCCGATGTGCTCTATGCGCCGGGCATCGGCGACGTCGAGATGGTGCGTGCGATCTGCTCGGCGGTCGGCAAGCCGGTCAACGTCATGGCGAGGCCCGGCTTCACCATCGCCGATCTCGGCATGGCCGGCGTCAAGCGCATCTCGCTCGGGCCATGGCTGACCAATTTCGCCTATGGAATGCTGGAGACGGCGGCGCGCGAGATCCAGCAGGACGGCACGTTCGGCTTCACCCGCGCCGCCATGCCTTTCGGCAAATTGCAGGCCCTGTTCGGCAAACCTTCAGCTTAGATAGGGCCCATCTCATGACGCTTACCGTCGTCGACATGCATACCGGCGGCGAGCCGCTCAGGATCGTCACCGGCGGCTATCCGGATATTCCGAAGGGCACGATCCTGGAGAAGCGCGCCTATGTGCGCGACCGTCTCGATCATCTCAGGAAAATCCTGATGTTCGAGCCGCGCGGCCATTACGACATGTACGGCGCCTTGCTGGTCGAGCCGGACCTGCCCGGTGCCGATCTCGCCGTGCTGTTCATGCACAATGAAGGCTATTCGACCATGTGCGGCCACGCCATCGTCGCGCTCGGCCGCTACGCCGTCGACGAAGGACTGGTGACGAAACGCGAGCCGGTGACGACCGTCAACATCGAGGCGCCGTGCGGATTGGTCGTCGCCTCGGTCGAGATCAGGGACGGCAAGGCCGGCGCGGTGTCGTTCGAAAGCGTGCCGGCGTTCCTGTTCGCCGGCGGCCAGACGATAGAGCTTGCGGGCCATGGCACGATCGGCTTCAACGTCGCCTATGGCGGCGCTTTCTACGCGCTGGCCGATTGCCACCAATTCGGGCTCGAATTCGGCCGCGACCGGGTACGCGATTTCGTCGATGCGGCAACCGCGCTGACCAACAGGCTCAAGGCCGAATTTCCGCTGTCGCATCCCGACCACGCTGATCTTGCCTTTCTCTACGGCACCATCCTAACCGATGGCCGCGACGCGTTTTCCAATGAGGTGACCAAAAACATCTGCGTCTTCGCCGAGGCCGAGGTCGACCGCTCGCCGACCGGCTCCGGTGTCACCGCAAGGTTGGCGGCCATGCATGCCAAGGGCGAGATCGCGATCGGGCAGACACGCATGTTCGAGAGCATCGCCGGCTCGCGTTTTTCCGGAGCCGTGGTGCGGACGGCGACGGCTGGCCCGCACGATGCGATCATCGCCCGCGTCGGCGGCCGCGCCTATTATTCCGGGCGGGCTGAGTTCATCGTCGAGGCGGACGACGAACTCGGACTCGGTTTCCTTCTACGCTGAGCAGAGCCTAGCCGCGGCGAGTAATTTCCCGCGCGCTGATCGCCTTGTGCAGATGCACCATCATGGCGGCGGCGAACAGCGGGGTCACCAGATTTAGTAGCGGCACGGCGAGGAAGGCAGCGATGAGCAGCCCGGCGAAAAACACGGTGCCGGCATAGTGCCTGCGCAAGGCCCTGGCCTCGTCTTCCCCGCGAAAGCGCATGACGGCGAATTCGAAGAACTCGCGCCCAAGCAGATAGCCGTTGATGATGAAGAAGGCGGCGATGTTGACGCCCGGCACCAGAAACAGCAGCAGCGCGACGATGTTGCCGAGGACGACGACACCGAGGAATCGCATCGACAGCACCAGCGAGCGCAGCGCCGGCATGGCACGTCCGGGCGGATCGCCGGGATAGTCGGTGCGCTCGACCACGTCGGCGATATCGTCGAGAAACAGGCCGGCGACAACAGCCGTCACCGGCGCGATGAGCAGCGCCATGCCGAAGGCAAGCGCGATAGCCGCGATGATGCCGCCGAGCCACCCGGCCCAGGAGGGCATGCCGGGCAACAGCGTCTGCAGCCATGTCAGGGCCAGCCACTCGACAAGGCTGGTCAGACCGAACCACAAGGCCACCAGCGCCAGCAAAGTCAGCCCAAGCGTCTTGAAGAACACGGCGCGAAAGGGACGCGAGAGCAGCTCGAAGGCCGCGGTGCGGGCAGCGTCGAAAATCACTGTGCTTGGACCCCTCTAGCGGATACCACCGCGCGGGCGGACGCCTCCGAGATAGGCGGCGCAGGCCGCGAGCACAAGCGTTGGGCGTTTACCGTGCAAACGCCGGGTTGCGAACCGGGATGGTCATCGCTGCCACCCCGGCCACGACAAACGCCATTCCCAGCCATGCCGTCGAACCCAGGCTTTCGCCAAGGAAGAGGGCGCCGATGCCGACGCCGATCGGCACGCGCAGATAGGCTTGCGAGGTGGTGCCGACCGAGCCCAGCGTGTGTATGAGGCGGAAATAGATGACGAAAGCCAGCGCGGTGGAAAAGACCGACAGGCCCAGCAAGGCCAGGATCGACGCCGTTGATGGCGCCAGCGTCCATGGTTGGTCGAACACAAGACTGAGCGGCACGAGAATGACTGCACCGCAGAGCATCGAGCCGGCGGCCGGCAGCACCGGGTCGAGGCCCTTGAAACCACGGCCGAAAATCGCCGCGCCGGCATAGCAGATCGTCGCCGCGACGATTGCCAATTGTGCCCACAGTTCATGACCGAGACCATTCAGCGCCTCGGTGCCAATGATGAGGCAGATACCGGCAATGCCGGTGCCGACGCCAATCAGTTTGCGCAACGTGACCGGCTCGTGGCGGGTGATGAGCGCAGTCAAAAGGAAGGTGAAGATCGGCGAGGTCGCGTTCAGGATGGTGGCGAGGCCAGCATCGACCGAACGTTCGGCCGCAGCGATCAGGGTGAACGGGATGACACTGTTGAGGCATGCCTGGAAGGCGAACCGACGCCAGCTTGCCGCATCGCCCGGCATGGCCAGCCCGCGCCAGCGGATGATGGCGAACAGGATGCCACCCGCGATCAGGGTGCGGGCGGCAATGAAGGTGACCGGAGGGATCGTCTCGACGCCTATCTTGATGAAGGTGTAGGAGGCGCCCCAGAGCACCGCCAGCACGGCGAGCAGTGCCAGGTCGGTCGTCATGTCGTTCTTTGCTGGCTCGTTCCTTGTAGACATGCTCTTTGTGGACATTGGGGGCTGGCTCGCCTTCGAAACAGAATCGGCTGAGCCAGGCTTGTAGGCCGTGTGGCGACGAAATGCTTCGGCCACGGTCGAATTGTCATAGCGCCTCGTGGCGGATGCGCCTTTGGCTTGTTCCAGCCTGATCCGCCAAAGTTGCGTGTCACGCCCTAGGCAAAACGGTTTCAAATCGCTAGACCCGCGCCGGGCCGGCGTGGCAAGAAGCCGGCTCGGGTTTTTGGCGGAGACATTGATGCCGAAATATGACGTGCTTTGCATCGGCAATGCCATTGTCGACATCATCGCCCAGTGCGACGAGGAATTCCTCGAGACCAATGGCATTATCAAGGGCGCGATGAACCTCATCGACACCCGGCGCGCCGAACTGCTCTACAGCCGCATGGGCCCGGCGATCGAAGCCTCCGGCGGTAGCGCCGGCAACACGGCGGCCGGTGTCGCAAGCTTCGGCGGCCGCGCGGCCTTCTTCGGCAAGGTCTCCAACGATGCGCTGGGCGAAATCTATGCCCACGACATCCATGCGCAGGGCGTCGCCTTCGACACCAGGCCGCTCAAGGGCGAGCCGCCGACGGCGCGCTCGATGATCTTCGTCACCCCCGACGGCGAGCGCTCGATGAACACCTATCTCGGCGCCTGCGTCGAACTCGGCCCTGAGGATGTCGAGGCCGACAAGGCGTCTGGCGCCAAGGTCACCTATTTCGAGGGCTATCTGTGGGATCCGCCGCGCGCCAAGGAAGCGATCCGGCAGACGGCGAAGCTGGCGCACGCGGCAGGCCGCGAAGTGTCCATGACGTTGTCGGATTCGTTCTGCGTCGACCGCTATCGCGACGAGTTCCTCGACCTGATGCGTTCGGGCACGGTCGACATCGTCTTTGCCAACAGCCACGAGATCAAGTCGCTCTACCAGACATCGTCGTTCGACGAGGCGCTGGCACAGATCCGCAAGGATTGCCGGATCGCCGCCGTGACCCGTTCGGAGAAAGGCTCGGTGATCGTGCGCGGCGACGAGACCGTGGTCATCAAGGCGACCGCGATCAGGGAACTGGTCGACACGACGGGCGCCGGCGATCTCTATGCCGCCGGGTTCCTGCATGGCTACACGCAAGGCCGCGACCTGCAGACCTGCGGCGACCTTGGCTCACTGGCGGCCGGATTGGTGATCCAGCAGATCGGCCCCAGGCCGCGGCAGAATTTGCGACGCGAGGCCGAGCAGGCGGGTTTGCTTTAGGGACAACTGCCGATCTCCCCCCTCGTGGGGGAGATGGCCGGCAGGCCAGAGGGGGCGCTGTCCTGCCTGCATCTCCAAGGCTTTACACTGGCGCCAACCCCAAAATAGACGGCATGAATTCCTGGATCCATGCGCGACGTCGACGTCGTCAGAAGGACGTGGAGCTCGGGCGCAAACATCGCTCCATAGCGATCCTTCGCGCCCCCCTCTGCCCTGCCGGGCATCTCCCCCAGGGGGAGATCGGCGGTTTGGCGGTCGGTGCGCTCACCGTCGCGCGGCTGTCACACATCGCACCTACACGCAATCCAGGCGCCCCGACTGACATTTCGGTGCGCCCTCGGCCAGTTGGGGTGTCAAGAAATGCAAGACAGCAAGCTGTCGGGCTGCTGTATCTGTTGCCGCGGCGATTTCCGCTTTCCGCTGTAGAAGTTCAACAGCCGGCCGCTGGGAGGAGCGCGCGGCCCGGAAGACAGATGCATGAACAGATTTCAGATCCAGGGCCTCAAGCAGGACGACTTCGCGGAGATGGTCGCCGAGGACGTCGAACGCGCGCTTGCCCACTATGACGAGGCCATCAACAAGCCCACCATGGTCTCGGTCGGCAAGATCGCCGGCAGCATAGCTTCCGCGGTCACCTTGCTGTCGCCGAAACACCAGCGCGCCATCGACACCATCCACGCCGACCTTCCCGGCCTGGCCTCGAAATTCGTGCGCGCGCTGGCGGCGGAGGCTGCGCGCCGCGGCGAAGCCGGTATCACTGGCGCCACAAATCCGCCGACGACGCTATTGGCCGATATCGAGCAAACTTCGCCGCCAAAGTCCGACGACCTCGAATCGATGCTGATCGAGGACTGGGCGGGCCGCGTCGCCGGATCGACCTATCTTGAGGAGAACCTGCTCATCGCGCGGTCGACGCTGCACCGCTGGCAAAGGCGGGGCGAGGTCATCGCCCTGCGCAAGGGCGGCCGCAAACATGTCTTCCCGCTGGCGCAGTTCGTCGACGGCAGACCGGTGGCGGGCATCCGCGCCGTGCTGTCCCTGATCAGCAATCCGAGGCTGGCGTGGCTGTGGCTGACGCGCCCCTCAGCCGACCTCGAAGGCCAAGTCCCGATCGACCTGCTGCGGCAGGATCAGGTCGAGGAGGTCGTCGAGGCCGCACGCGTGTTCGCGCCGGCTTGATGGCTTTGGTGCACCCCAGTCGCGCCTAGGCGGTCTTGCGAATTGGGTGGCGAGATCCGGACGACGGCTGTTGTTCCGCAGTCAGTTCCCCGGCAGTGACCAACCGGTTGCGGCCACTTTTCTTGCCGATATACATCAGCCGGTCGGCGAGAGCGACCAGTGCATCCGAATCGGCGGCATCCAGGGGATACATGGCGACACCGACGGTGCACCCGATCTGGATGGCGCTATCCGGCGCCGGGATTTTGATCTGCAGCCTTTCAAGGATGCGCTCGGCGACCCGCACCGCCTTTTGCCGCGCGAGGTCCGGCTCTCCCGAAAACAGGAAGGCGAACTCATCGCCACCGAGCCGTGCCACGAAATCGTCACTGCGCAGGATGGAGCGAAGGTTCTTCGACACGCGCTGCAGCAACGCATCGCCGGCCTCGTGGCCGAGCGTGTCGTTGACTTCCTTGAACCGGTCGAGATCGATGAACAGAAGTCCGGCCGCCTCGCCGGTGGCGCCGCAGCGCGCGACCACCGATTTCAGTTCGTCGTGGAAGGCGCGCCGGTTGGGCAAGTCGGTCAATGCATCGTGGTTGGCCGAATGGTCGCTCTGCAGCTTCGCCAGCTCGATCTCCCGCTTCTGCGCGGACAGCTCCTCGTTGGCTGCCTTCAGATCCAGCAGCAGCTGGGAATTGAGGTCCTCGACAACCTTGCGGTCGCTGATGTCGACGACGAAGCCTTCCAGGAACTCGAGTTCGCCGGTGTCGTCCCAGACACCGCCGCCGATCTCGCGGACCCACAGCGGTTCGCCGACCCGCGGGACGATGCGGTAGTCGACGTTCCAGTTGCAGCGCGTCTCGAGCGCGCCGTCGACGGCGGCGTAGACGGCGGCGAGATCATCCGGATGGATGGCCGAGACATAGTCGCGCACCGCGTTGTGAATGAAATCGCTCGGCCGATAACCGCTAACAGTGAGAATGCCGTCGCTGATGTAGAGCATGGTGTAGGACGCATCGTTGCGGCAGCGGTAGAGATAGCCGTCCATGCGGCCGGTGATGCTGAGAAGCGCGTCCAGGCGCTCGTCGTGGTAGGCCCCGTGGCCGACCGCGGATGCTGGAACTCCGTCATGCTTCATGGCCGCACCCCCGTTTGGCGGTCTGAGCGCGCCGTAGATGCCGTTACGGCATGTCGGCAAGAGGTTCTCTATATCAGCTGAATCTTATCAATCTCTTATGGGCTGACGTCCGGCGGCGTTCTGGACACCCGTCCCGTCAGAAAGCCAGGTCGTCGGCTTTTCGTCCGCGGCGCGGACCGTTTCGTCAAGCCCCCGCCGTGTACGCCGCAATCGCCGCCATGTTGACGATGTCGCTGTCCTTGGCATTCAGCGACACAATCTGCACCGGCTTGTTCAGCCCCACCAGCAGCGGGCCGATGACCGTCGAGCCGCCGAGTTCCTGCAGCATCTTGGTCGAGATCGAGGCCGAGTGGAAGGCCGGCATGATCAGCACATTGGCCGGGCCGGTCAGCCGGATGAACGGGTATTGCGCCATGGCGCGGGCGTTGAGCGCGACGTCGGCGGCCATCTCGCCGTCATACTCGAAATCGACGCGGCGCTTGTCGAGGATGCGCACGGCTTCCTGGACGCGTTCGGAGCGCTCGCCCTGCGGATGGCCGAAGGTCGAATAGGCAAGCATGGCGAGCCTCGGCTCGTAGCCCATGCGGCGGGCGAAGCCTGCCGCCTCCTCGGCGATGTCGGCGATCTGCTCGGCGTTCGGCATATCGTGCACGGCGGTGTCGGCGACCAGCACGGTCCTGCCCCGCGCCAGCACGATCGACACGCCGATGACGCGGTGGCCGGGCTTGGCATCGATGACGCGGCGGATGTCGTCGAGCGCGGTGGAATAGTTGCGGGTCACGCCCGTGACGATACCGTCGGCATCGCCCAGCGCCACCATGCAGGCGGCGAAGTGGTTGCGGTCGTTGTTGATCAGCCGCTGGCAGTCGCGGAACAGGAAGCCTTTGCGCTGCATGCGCTCGTAGAGATAGTCGGTGTAGATGCCGTTGCGGCGCGACAGCCGTGCATTGATGATCTCGATGCCTTGCTTGTTGAGGTCTATGCCGGCGAGCTTGGCGTTGTCCTTGATAACGTCGTCGCGGCCGAGCAGGATGGCGGTGCCGAGCTTCTGGTTCACATAGGAGACGGCGGCGCGCATAACCTGCTCCTCCTCGCCCTCGGCGAAGACCATGCGCTTGGGCTGGCGGCGCACGCGGTCGTAGATGCGCTGCAGGGTCGAGGCGATCGGGTCGCGGCGGGCGGATAGCTCCTGCGCGTAGCGGTCGAGGTCGAGGATCGGCTTGCGGGCGACGCCTGAATCCATCGCCGCCTTGGCCACCGCGATCGGAATGGCCGAGATCAGGCGCGGGTCGAACGGCACCGGGATGATGTAGTTGGGGCCGAATTTCGGCCGGTTGCCCTGATAGGCGGCGGCGACGTCGTCGGGCACGTCCTGGCGCGCCAACGCTGCCAGCGCCTGGGCGGCGGCGATCTTCATGTCGTCATTGATGGTGGTTGCCCTGACATCCAGCGCGCCGCGGAAGATGTAGGGAAAGCCGAGCACGTTGTTGACCTGATTGGGGTAATCCGAGCGCCCGGTGGCCATGATGGCGTCGGTGCGGATCTCGGCCACTTCCTCCGGCGTGATTTCCGGGTCGGGATTGGCCATGGCGAAGATGATCGGGTTCTTGGCCATCGACCGCACCATGGCGGTGGTCAGCGCACCCTTGGCGGAGAGGCCGAGGAAGACGTCGGCGCCGTCGAGCGCCTCGGCAAGGCTGCGCGCCTCGGTCTTGATCGCATGCGCCGACTTCCACTGGTTCATGCCTTCGGTGCGGCCTTGAAAGACCACGCCCTTGGTGTCGCACAAAGTGATGTTTTCGGGCGCGAAGCCCATCGCCTTCATCAGCTCGATACAGGCGATGCCGGCCGCACCGGCGCCGTTGCAGACCATCTTCGTGGTCTTCATGTCGCGGCCGGTGACCTCCAGCGCGTTGATCAGGCCGGCGGCCGAGATGATGGCGGTGCCGTGCTGGTCGTCGTGGAAGACCGGGATGTCCATCAATTCGCGCAGCCGCTGCTCGATGATGAAGCACTCCGGCGCCTTGATGTCCTCCAGGTTGATGCCGCCGAAAGAGGGCCCAAGGAAACGCACGCAGTTGATGAACTCGTCGGCATCCTCGGTGTCGACCTCGAGGTCGATGGAATCGACATCGGCGAAGCGCTTGAACAGCACCGCCTTGCCTTCCATCACCGGCTTGGAGGCCAGCGCGCCGAGATTGCCGAGGCCGAGGATGGCGGTGCCGTTGGAGATGACGGCGACCATGTTGCCGCGCGTCGTGTAGTCGAAGGCGCGGCTGGGGTCCTCGGCGATGGCCAGAACCGGAACCGCGACACCAGGCGAATAGGCGAGGCTCAGATCGCGTTGCGTTGCCATCGGCTTGGTGGCGACGACTTCCAGCTTGCCGGGGCGCCCCATGGCGTGGAATTCGAGCGCTTCCTGCGCGCTGACGGACGGACCGTTGTTCTCGGTTTTCCTGGCCATGATGTTCTTGATTTCCTCGCCGGTGCAGCACCTCGTTGAAGCGGGTGCTTTGTTTCGGTCCGAATTAAGACCACGCGCCGCCGCCTGTAAACCGCCAGCGCTCGGGAATCGCGGTTGGGCGAACGATTGCGGGCATCCGGCCGCCTCGGTCGTCCCCTGTTTTTCGAAGCCCCGGCATTAAACCGCGCCATCACATCTGCTAGCGTGCCGCGCATGAACATGCACATTCCAAACGAGCCGGATGCCCCCGAGGCCATGACGCCGTTGCCCACCGCCACTGCCGGCGCCACGCCGATGATAGAGCAGTTCATCGAGATCAAGGCGGCGAACCCGGATTCGCTGCTGTTCTACCGCATGGGCGATTTCTACGAACTGTTCTTCGACGATGCCGAGAAGGCGAGCCGGGCGCTGGGCATCGTGCTGACCAAGCGCGGCAAGTATCAAGGGCTCGACATTCCGATGTGCGGCGTGCCGGTGCATGCGGCCGACGATTATCTGCAGAAGCTGATCGGCCAGGGATTCCGCGTTGCCGTCTGCGAACAGATCGAGGATCCGGCCGAGGCGAAGAAACGCGGCTCAAAATCGGTGGTGCGCCGCGACGTGGTGCGACTGGTGACGCCGGGCACCATCACCGAGGACAAATTGCTGGCGCCATCGGAATCGAGTTTCCTGATGGCGCTGGGGCGGGTGAAGGGTGGCGGCAGCGATCACACCTTTGCGCTGGCCTGGATCGATATCTCGACCGGCGCTTTCCGCGTCACCGACACCACCGCCGACCGGCTGCTGGCCGACATCTTCCGTGTCGATCCGCGTGAATTGATCGTCGCCGAGCCGGTGTTCCATGATCCAGAGCTGAAGCCGGTGTTCGACGTGCTCGGCCGCGTCGCCAGCCCGCAGCCGCCGTCGCTGTTCGATTCGGCGTCGGCCACCGGGCGCATCGCCCGCTTCTTCGATGTGGCGACGCCGGACTCCTTTGGCGCCTTTTCGCGTGCCGAGCTGTCGGCGATCTCCGGCGCTATCGCCTATGTCGAGAAGACGCAGAAGGCCGAGCGCCCGCCGCTGTCACGGCCCGAGCGCGAGGAGCAGGGCTCGACGCTGTTCATCGATCCGGCGACGCGCGGCAACCTCGAACTGCTGCGCACACTGTCGGGCAGCCGCGAGGGCTCGCTGTTCAAGGCGATCGACCGCACGGTCACCGGCGGCGGTGCAAGGCTGCTCGCCGACCGGCTGATGGCACCGCTGACCGACCCGGCCGCGATCGGCGCCAGGCTGGATTCGGTGTCGTTCTTCCGGTCCGAAACCCGGCTTTGCCAAGCGGTGCGGTCGAGCCTCAAGAGCGTCGCCGACATGCCGCGCGCGCTGTCCAGGCTGGCGCTCAACCGGGGCGGCCCGCGCGATCTCGGCGCGCTGCGCGCCGGTTTCGAGGCGGCCGGCGCGATCGCCGAAATTTTTGCCGCGACCGCCCTGCCCCAGGAACTCACGGCGGCATTGGCCGCCATTCAGGCGCTGCCCCGAGCGCTTGCTCAGCATCTGACGCAGGCGCTTGGCGACGAACTGCCGCTGCTCAAGCGCGATGGCGGCTTCGTTCGCGGCGGCTACCATCCGGATCTCGACGAGATGCGGGCGCTGCGCGACGAATCGCGAAAAGTGATCGCCGGGCTGGAGCGCTCGCTGATCGACGAAACCGGCATCCGCTCGCTGAAGATCCGGCACAACAATGTGCTTGGCTACTACATCGAGGTGACCGCCAACCATCATGCAGTGATGACCGGCAGCGATGGCGCCAAGGCGCGCTTCATCCACCGCCAGACCATGGCCAACGCCATGCGTTTCACCACGACCGAGCTTGCCGAACTCGAGACCAAGATCGCCAATGCCGCCGACCGGGCGCTCAGCATCGAGCTGGCCGCCTTCGATGCGCTGACTGCGGAGGCGGTTGGCGAAGCCGAAAAGATCCGCGCCGGCGCCGATGCGCTGGCCGTGCTCGACGTGTCGGCGGCACTCGCGCTTTTGTCGGAAAGCGAAGCCTGGTGCCGGCCGGTGGTGGATTCGAGCCTTGCCTTCGAGATCGAGGGCGGGCGGCATCCGGTGGTCGAGCAGGCGCTGCGCCGCTCAGGCGAAGGCCCGTTCGTCGCCAATGATTGCGACCTGTCGCCGGAGGGTGCCAGGAACGGTGCGATCTGGCTTTTGACCGGCCCCAACATGGGCGGCAAGTCGACGTTCCTGCGGCAGAACGCGCTGATCGCCATCCTGGCCCAGACCGGCTCGTTCGTACCGGCGACATCGGCCCATATCGGTGTCGTCGACCGGCTGTTCTCGCGTGTCGGCGCCTCGGACGATTTGGCGCGCGGTCGCTCGACCTTCATGGTCGAGATGGTCGAGACGGCGGCGATCCTCAACCAGGCCGGCGAACGCGCGCTGGTGATCCTCGACGAGATCGGCCGCGGCACCGCCACCTTCGACGGCCTGTCAATCGCCTGGGCTGCGGTCGAATATCTGCACGAGAAGAACCGCTGCCGGGCGATCTTCGCCACCCATTTCCACGAGATGACGTCGCTCGCCGGCAAGCTGGCGCGATTGCACAACGTCACCATGCGGGTCAAGGAATGGGAAAATGACGTCGTCTTCCTGCATGAGGTCGGCAAGGGCGCCGCCGACCGATCGTATGGCGTGCAGGTGGCGCGGCTGGCCGGCCTGCCGGAGGCGGTGGTCGACCGGGCCAAGGAGGTGCTGCATCAACTCGAAGAAGGCGAAGTCTCAGGCAAGACCAACCGCCTGGTCGACGACCTGCCGCTGTTTTCGGTGGCGGTGAAGCGCGAAGCGCCGAAGCCGGCGAAAAACAATGCGCTCGGCGACGCGCTCGGCGCGATCAATCCCGACGAGATGACGCCGCGCGAGGCGCTGGAGGCGCTCTACCGGCTGAAGGGGCTGGCGAGCCGGTAAAGATCGGCAGGACAGAGGGGGGTGTGACGGAATGCGGCCTGCGCTATCAGCCCCTAGATCATCTCCAGCCCGCGCTTGCGTGTCGGCGGCGGGAAGGCGCGGTCGAGTTCGGCGAGGTCTTCGCCGGTAAGCTTGATGTCCAGCGCGGCGACATTCTGGCGGACATGTTCCTGGCTGCTGGCTTTTGGGATGGCGATGACGCTCTCCTGGTGCATCACCCAGGCCAAGGCGATTTGCGCCGGGGTCGCATTGTGACGGGTGGCGACGGCGTCGAGCCTGGCATTGCGCGCCAACGTGCCCTGCTCGACCGGCGAACAGGCCATCAAGGGGATGCCGCGCTGCCGGCTCCATGGCGCCAGGTCGAATTCGAGGCCACGCCGGACCAGATTGTAGAGCACCTGGTTGGTCTGGACATTGCCGCCGTCGGGCAAGCCGACCAACTCTTCCATCTCGTCGGCGTCGAAATTGCTGACGCCCCAGTGGCGGATCTTGCCGGCTGTTTTCAGGACCTCGAAGGCCGCGACCGTTTCCGCCAGCGGCACGCTGCCGGGCCAATGCAGCAGATAGAGATCGATGCGGTCGGTGCGCAGGCGCTTCAGGCTGTTTTCACAGGCGCGCTGCACGCCCGCGCGCGAAGCGTTCGATGGCAGAACTTTCGAGACCAGAAAGGTCTCGTCGCGGCGCCCGGCAACAGCCTCGGCCACCACCTCCTCGGCGCCGCCGCTTGCATACATTTCGGCGGTGTCGATGAGCGTGATGCCGAGATCGAGGCCGAGCTTGAGGGCATTCACCTCATCGGCACGGCGGCTGATAGCCTCGCCCATCCTCCAAGTGCCTTGACCAAGCACCTGAACGGCTTCGCCTGAGGGCAGTTTGGTGGTTCTGATGGTCGATGGCATGGCGGGCTCCAGTTGGGGCCGGATCGCATCACAGGCTGGGCGAGAAATCCAGAGGCGTTCCCGCCGCCTTGGCGATTGCCTGAACCCTACTTCACCGGATGAGCGGCGAGCCATGCCTGCATCTGCTTGATCTCGGCTTCCTGCGCGGCGATGACGCCTTCGGCGAGCTTGCGGATTTCCGGATCCTTGCCGTTGGCAAGCACGACTTTGGCCATGTCGATGGCACCTTGATGGTGCGGGATCATACCTTTGACGAAATCGGCATCGGCATTGCCGGTGTACTCGGACGCCATCATGTCGGCATGCATCTTGTCCATCGCCGCCTTGTAGCCTTCGGTCGAAGGACTGGTCGCGTCCGTCGCCATGGCGCCCATGTCGTGTTTCATCTCTTCGCTCCGCGCCGGAACGCTTTCGAGGAAGACGGCAACCAGCATTCCGGCCGCCATCAGCAAAAGCACGAGTTTTTTAGCCAAGGTCATTCATGGTCTCCTGTTGGGTAGGTTTCGTATTTGGGGGCTTGGATCAGAGTTTCAATGTTCTCAGCCGCAGGGCGTTTGATATCACCGACACCGAGGACAGGCTCATCGCCGCCGCCGCCAGCATCGGCGACAAAAGCGTGCCGGTGAGCGGATAGAGCACACCGGCGGCGACCGGCACGCCAAGCACATTGTAGAGGAAGGCGAAGAACAGGTTCTGGCGGATGTTGCGGATCGTCGCCTGGGCCAGCGTGCGCGCCCGCACGATGCCGTTGAGGTCGCCCTTGACCAGCGTGATGCCGGCGCTTTCGACCGCGACATCGGCACCGGTGCCCATGGCGATGCCGACGTCGGCGGCGGCAAGCGCGGGTGCGTCGTTGACGCCGTCGCCGGCCATGGCGACGCCCGCGCCTTTGGCGCGCAGTTCCTCGACGAGGGCTGCCTTCTGTTCCGGAAGCAGGCCTGCGCGAACCTCATCGATGCCAAGGCTTCTGGCGATGGCGTTGGCCGTGCGTTCATTGTCGCCGGTCGCCATGATGATCCTCAAGCCGCTGTCATGCAGCGCCTTGATTGCCTCGGCGGTGGTCGCCTTCACCGGGTCGGCGACGGCGACAAGGCCGGCCAGTTTGTTGCCGACGGCGACGAACATCGCCGTCTTGCCTTCTGTCTGCAGTGCCTCGGCCCTAGCCGAGACTGACCCGGTGTCGATGCCCAGATCGGCCATCATCGCGGCATTACCGAGCGCGACCTTCTTTCCCGACACCGTGCCGGAAACGCCCTTGCCGGTGACCGCCTCGAAGCCGCTGGCCTCGGCAACGGTCACACCGCGCGTGGCGGCGCCTTCGACGATGGCTTCGGCCAGCGGATGCTCCGAGCCTTTTTCCAAACCCGCGGCAAGTGCCAGCAATTCGTCTTCGGAAAAGCCGTTTGCCGCAACGACGTCGGTCAGTTTCGGCCGGCCCTCGGTCAGCGTACCCGTCTTGTCGACGATCAGTGTGTCGACGGAGGCGAAGCGTTCGAGCGCGGCGGCTTCCTTGATAAGCACGCCGGCGTGCGCCCCGCGCCCGGTGGCGGTCATGATCGACATCGGCGTGGCGAGGCCGAGCGCACAGGGGCAAGCGATGATCAGCACCGACACAGCGGAGACGATGGCAAAGATCAGGCTCGGCTCGGGTCCAATCACGGCCCAGGCGATGAAAGCGGCGATCGCGACAAGGACGACGGTCGGCACAAAGTAGAAAGAAACGCGATCGGCCAACCCTTGAATCGGGGCGCGCGAGCGTTGCGCCTTGGCGACGAGTTCGACAATGCGCGCCAGCGTCGTCTCGGAGCCGATCCGCTCGGCGCGCATGATCAGCGAACCTTGTCTGTTGAGCGTGCCGCCGGTCAAGGCATCGCCTTCGGTCTTTTCGACCGGCAACGGTTCACCCGTGATCATCGATTCGTCGACCGAGGAACGGCCTTCCAGCACCGTGCCGTCGACCGGCACCGCGTCGCCGGGACGGATGCGCAGGCGATCGCCGGCCTTGACCGCGTCAAGCGGCACATCGCTTTCGGAACCGTCGGCGGCGATCAGCCGCGCGGTCTTCGGCGCGAGATCAAGCAAGGCGCGGATCGCCGATCCGGTTTTTTCACGGGCACGCAGTTCCAGCACCTGGCCGAGGAAAACCAGCGCGACAATGACGGCGGCAGCCTCGAAATAGACCGGCACGGCACCGCCATGGCCGCGGAACTGATGCGGAAAAATATCCGGAAACAGCGTGGCGACGACGCTGTAGAGATAGGCAGCACCAACACCGAGCGAGATCAGGGTCCACATGTTGGGGCTGCGGTTGAGGATCGAATCCCAGCCGCGATGAAAGAAGGGGAAGGCAGCCCAAAGAACCACCGGACTTGCCAGGACCAGCTCGATCCAGACCTTTGTCCGATCCTCGACCAGGCCTTCAAACGTCAGGCCGAGCATGGGCGCCATGGCTATGATCAGAAGGGGGACCGACAGGGCCGCGCTCACCCAGAGCCGCCTGGTGAAATCGACCAGTTCGGGATTTGGCCCTTCATCGCCTGTCGGCACGCCCATCGGCTCCAGGGCCATGCCACAGATGGGGCAGGCGCCGGGCTTGTCGCGGACGATTTCGGGATGCATCGGGCAGGTGTATTGCGTGCCCTTGGGCATCTCCTGGGGCGCCGGCCTGTCGCCGAGATATTTTTGCGGCTCCGCTTCGAATTTCGCCTGGCAGCCAGCGGAGCAGAAGTAGAAACCCTGACCTTCGTGGCGGGCAAAGTGCCTGGCTGTCGCACGGTCGACGCTCATGCCGCAGACCGGATCGGTGGCCGTCAGGAATTTTTCCGGCTCGGCGACGAACTTCGTGCGGCAGCCTTGACTGCAGAAATGATAGAGATGGCCATCATGCTCGGCCGTCGGCTTGCCGGCGGCCGGGTCGACGGTCATGCCGCAGACCGGGTCGCGGACGACGGCCTGTGCGGTAGGTACTGCGCCCTTTACTGAACAGCAGCCGCCATGCGCGTGATGATCGTGATCGGAATGCGTCATGCGAAAAATGCCTCGATGGGTCGGTGTGTGACGCGGAGATAGGGCTTCCAGTAACTGGAAGGTCAAGGGCTGGTTTTGATTTTGTGGCGGCGGGTGTCGAATGTCCGCGGGGAGCTCGTCCTCCCGCCCCATACCCAGCGCCGCGAAAACGCGCTATAGACGCCGCCGAAAAGGCGAGGCCGACCCGGACATATGGCAAGAATCTCCCTGAAGCTCGACGAACTGATCGACGGCGAAGCCTTGCGCCGCGAGATGACCGCGCAGACCGCGGCCAAGGCGGGTGACGGCTCCGGACAGGCGGCGCGCAGCGGTGTGCTCCAGCTGCTCAAGGGGCGGCTGGCCGACGGGCGCGCCATTGCCGAACGCATGCTGCGGGACGACGGCGGCGGCAGTGCCTGCGCGGCGCGGCTGTCGCATCTCATGGACGAGATCATCCGGGCGCTTTACGATTTCGCCGTCACCCATGTCTACCGGATCAAGAACCCGTCTTCGGCGGAGCGCATGGCCGTCGTCGCTGTCGGCGGCTATGGCCGCGGCACGCTGGCGCCTGGGTCCGACATAGACCTGTTGTTCCTGCTGCCCTACAAGCAGACGCCATGGGGCGAACAGACCGTCGAATACATGCTCTACATGCTGTGGGACCTGGGGCTGAAGGTCGGTCACGCCACCCGCAACATCGACGAATGCCTTCGGCTGTCGCGCAACGACGTCACCATCCGCACCTCGATCCTCGAAGCGCGTTTCCTGTGGGGCGAGGAAAAACTCTATGACGAGCTGATGCTGCGCTTCGACCATGAGGTGGTGCGCACGACCGGTCCCGAATATGTCCAGGCCAAGCTTGCCGAACGCGACGACCGCCATGCCAAGGCCGGCGAAAGCCGCTATCTCGTCGAACCCAACGTCAAGGACGGCAAGGGCGGCTTGCGCGATCTGCAGACGCTGTTCTGGATCGGCAAATATTTCTACCGGGTGCGCACCGGCCAGGAACTGGTCGACAAGGGCGTCTTCACCGAGGGCGAATACCGGGAGTTCCAGAAGGCCGAGGATTTCCTGTGGGCGGTGCGTTGCCACATGCATTTCCTCACCGGCAAGGCCGAGGAACGGCTGCATTTCGACATTCAGCGCGAGATCGCCGAACGGCTCGGCTACACCACTCACCCCGGCCTGTCGGCGGTCGAGCGCTTCATGAAGCACTATTTCCTCGTCGCCAAGGATGTCGGCGACCTGACCCGCATCTTCTGCGCCGCGCTCGAAGAAGAGCAGGCCAAGCACGTGCCGGGCTTCAACCGTATCTTCCTCACCTTCTCGCGCCGCAAGCGCAAGCTGGCCGGCACGTCGGACTTCATTGTCGACAACCACCGCATCAACATCGCCGACGACCAGGTGTTCGAACGCGATCCGGTCAATCTTTTGAGATTGTTCTGGTTTGCCGACAAGCACGGCCTGGAGTTCCACCCCGATGCGCTGAAGCTGCTGACCCGCTCGCTCGGCCTGGTCAACAAGTCGTTGCGGCGCGACGAGGAGGCCAACCGGCTGTTCCTCGACATCCTGACCTCGGACCGCAATGCCGAACTCAATCTGCGCCGCATGAACGAGGCTGGGCTGCTCGGCAGACTGATCCCGGATTTCGGCAAGATCGTCGCCATGATGCAGTTCTCGATGTACCACCACTACACGGTGGACGAGCACCTGATCCGCTGCATCGGCGTGCTGGCCGAGATCGAGCGCGGCGACGGCGAAAAGGTCCATCCCCTCTCGCACACGCTGATGCCGGGGCTGAAGAAGAGCCGCGAGGCGCTCTATGTCGCCGTGCTGCTGCACGACATCGCCAAGGGCAGGCCTGAAGATCATTCCGAGGCCGGTGCCAGGATCGCGCGGCGCATCTGCCCGCATATGGGGCTGTCGCCGGCCGATACCGAAACCGTTGCCTGGCTGGTCGAGAACCACCTAGTGATGTCGATGACGGCCCAGACCCGCGACCTCAATGACCGCAAGACCATCGAGGATTTCGCCGCGATCGTGCAGTCGGTCGAGCGGCTGAAGCTGCTTTTGATCCTCACTGTCTGCGACATCAGGGGCGTTGGACCCGGTGTCTGGAACGGCTGGAAGGGCCAGTTGCTGCGCACGCTCTACTACGAGACCGAACTGCTTTTGACCGGTGGCTTCTCGGAAGTGTCGCGCGCCCAGCGCACGGCGGCGGCGCGAGAGCGTCTCGCCGAGGCACTTGCCAGTTGGCCGGACAAGGCTCGCAAGCGCTATGTCGGCCAGCACTACGAGAACTACCTTTTGACCGTCGATCTCGCCGACCAGCTGCGCCATGCCGAGTTCATCCGCGAGGCTGATGTGGCGGGCAAGAAGCTCGCCACCATGGTCATGACCCACCAGTTCGAGGCAGTGACCGAAATCACCGTGCTGGCGCAGGACCACCCCCGCCTGCTCTCGGTCATCGCAGGGGCTTGCGCCGGAGCCGGCGGCAACATCGTCGACGCACAGATATTCACGACGTCGGACGGCCGTGCCCTGGACACCATCCTGATCTCGCGAGAATTCGACCGCGACGAGGATGAGCGCCGACGTGCCGAGCGTGTCGGACGGCTGATCGAGGACGTGCTGTCTGGCAAGAGCTGGCTGCCGGAGATGATCGAGAAGCGCACCAAGCCGCGGCGCGGCGCCAAGGTGTTCAAGATCCCGCCGCGCGCCGAAATCCGCAACACGCTGTCGAACCGTTTTTCGGTCGTCGAGGTCGAGGGCCTGGACCGGCCGGGGCTGCTGTCGGAGATCACCGGAACGCTTTCCGACCTGTCGCTCGACATCGCATCGGCCCACATCACCACCTTCGGCGAGAAGGTCATCGACACCTTCTATGTCACCGACCTCACCGGCCAGAAGATCGACAGCCCGGCCCGCATCGCCACCATCCGCAACCGGCTGATGGCAACGCTCGAAGGCATCGTGCCCGAACGCGGCGGCAAGGCCAGGGCGGCGGCCGAGTGACCGCCGCCATCACTTTGTCCTTATCCCGCAGGCAGTCTCCAAACGCATGAGCCTCGTCAAGAAATTCGCAACGGTCGCTTCCGGCACGCTGATGAGCCGCGCGCTCGGCTTCGGCCGTGAGATGCTGATGGCGGCCGCACTCGGCACCGGACCGGTCGCCGACGCCTTCAACGCCGCCTTCCAGTTTCCCAACACGTTTCGCCGGCTGTTCGCCGAGGGCGCCTTCAACGCCGCCTTCGTGCCGCTGTTCGCGAAGGAGATCGAGACCCACGGCACCGACGGCGCCAAGCGCTTTTCCGAGGAAGTGTTCGGTGTGCTGTTCACGGCGCTGCTGGCGCTGACGATCATCATGGAACTGTCGATGCCGCTGATCGTGCGCTACCTGGTGGCGCCGGGTTTTGCCGGCACACCGGGGAAATTCGACACCACGGTGACGCTGGCGACGATCATGTTCCCCTATCTGATCTGCATGTCGCTGGGCGCCATGATGGCGGGTATGCTGAATTCGCTGCGCCGCTATTTCGCAGCGGCAGTGGCACCGGTGTTCCTCAACGTCATCCTGATCAGCGTGCTCGCCTATGCCTGGTACAAGGGCTCCGACGCACTCACCGTCGGCTACGGGCTGTCCTGGGGCGTGCTTGCCGCCGGGCTGGTGCAACTGGCGATCGTCTGGGTGGCGGTGCGCCATGCGGGCATCTCGATCGGCTTCCGCCGTCCGAAAATGACGCCCGCTGTCAAGCGGCTGCTGATCCTGGCGCTGCCGGCGGCAATCACCGGCGGCATCACTCAGATCAACCAGCTGATCGGCACGGCGATCGCCTCGGCGCAAAACAGCGCTGTCTCTTCGCTTGCCTATGCCGACCGCATCTACCAGTTGCCGCTCGGCGTGGTCGGCGTGGCGGTGGCGATCGTGCTGTTGCCCGAACTGTCCCGGGCGCTGAAGTCGGGCAATCTGATCGAAGCGGCCAATCTGCAGAACCGCTCGGTCGAGTTCACGCTGTTTCTGACCCTGCCGGCTGCAGCCGCGCTCTGGGTGATGTCGGAACCGATTGTGCGGCTGGTCTATGAGCGCGGCGCGTTTGCCGCCAACGGTTCGACACCGACGGTGGCGGCGATTCTGGCGATCTTCGGCCTCGGCCTGCCGGCCTTCGTGCTGATCAAGGCGTTCACCCCGGGCTATTTCGCCCGCGAGGACACGCGCGCGCCGATGATTTTTGCCGCCATCTCGGTGGCGGTGAACGTGACGACGGCGCTGACGCTGTTCCCCCGGATGGGCGCGCCCGGCATCGCGGTGGCCTCGGCCGTCGCCGGCTGGGTCAACGCGCTGATGCTGCTCGGCGTCTTGATCCGGCGCGGCCATTGGGGCCGCGACGTGCCGCTGATGAAACGCATTCCACGGCTGGTGCTGTCGGCGGTGGTGATGGGGGCGGCGCTCTATTTCGCCGAGCACTGGTTCGCCGTCAGGCTCGGACCCGGCTCGCCGCTGGTCGTCAAGGCGACGACGCTGCTGTCGCTGGTCGCCGGCGGAGCGCTGCTCTACTTCATCACCGCATTTGCCACCGGCGGCGCCGACTTCGGCATGATCCGGCGCAATGTTGGGCGGAAGGGCACGCCCCCTGTCAAGGAACAGTCTCCAGATCCGTGAGCCCAACTGTATTGACCCCGTCGACAAGCATCAGTCTTCGCCAGACAATTCGTCGTAGACCGGGCGTCGATGTTGATGTCGACGGGCATTTATTTCTCATCAGATCGTATGCAGAATATATCCCACAATATCATGAATGCCGATGTCTGCGCTCATTGCCCTGCCGGGCATTTCTCCCCGTAAACGGGGAGAAAGTAGCTGACCGCAACGCGGCGCGTTTCTTGCAGCGCTGGCGATTAGCGAAACCGGTGATGACGGCCTCTTTCTCCCCGTCTCTATACGGGAAATGTCCGGCAGGACAATGAGGGGCGGCGCCAAGCTGGCAGGTCAAGAGACCAGCGCTACAAGCGCGCTCCCAACAACATGGGAACAAGCAAACCGACCTGACGCAATTGCTCCGCCGCGATCACCGAACCTCTTGATCCGCTCCACACTCTCGTCCATAAGCGCGCCGTCGCAAGACTTTCGCCGCGCGCGAAACGGCCCTCCACAAGCCTTGAGGAAACCATGACAGCCTTCAAGCCACTCGTCTTTTCCGGCGTCCAGCCGACCGGTAATCTGCATCTCGGCAACTATCTCGGCGCCATCAAGAAATTCGTCGCCCTGCAGGACACTTCCGACTGCATCTATTGCGTCGTCGACCTGCATTCGCTGACCGCCCAACTCGTTTATGAAGACCTCGCCGACCAGACGCGGTCGATCACCGCGGCGTTCCTGGCCTCGGGAATCGACCCGACGAAGCACATCGTCTTCAACCAGTCGCGTGTGATGCAGCATGCGGAGCTTGCCTGGATCTTCAATTGCGTGGCGCGCATCGGCTGGATGAACCGCATGACGCAGTTCAAGGACAAGGCCGGCAAGGACCGCGAGAACGCGTCGCTCGGCCTGCTTGCCTATCCGAGCCTGATGGCTGCCGACATTCTGCTCTATCGTGCAACGCATGTCCCGGTGGGTGAGGACCAGAAGCAGCATCTGGAGCTGACCCGCGACATCGCGCAGAAATTCAACAACGACTTCTCCGGCCGCATCGCCGGTCTTGGCGTCGGCGTCGAGATGCAGGTTGGCGAAGAGACCGTGAACGGTTATTTCCCGCTGACCGAGCCGGTGATCGGCGGGCCGGCGGCGCGCATCATGTCGCTACGCGACGGCTCGAAGAAGATGTCGAAGTCGGATCCGTCGGACCTGTCGCGCATCAACCTGACCGACGATGCCGACGCCATCTCGAAGAAGATCCGCAAGGCCAAGACCGACCCGGAAGCGTTGCCGAGCGAGCTGGACGGTCTGGCCGCCCGGCCCGAGGCGGAAAACCTGGTCGGCATCTATGCTGGCCTCGCCGAGATGTCGAAGGCGGATGTGCTCAAGGAGTTCGCCGGCCAGCAGTTTTCGGTGTTCAAGCCGGCGTTGGCCGACCTTGCGGTGGAAAGACTGGCGCCGATCGCCAGCGAGATGCGCCGCATTTCCGACGACCGCACCTATGTCGACGCGGTGCTCAAGGACGGCGGCGAGCGCGCCGGCGTGCTGGCCGAAGCGACGATGAAGACGGTCCGCGACATCATCGGGTTGCTGCAGGCCTGATCTCGCTGCCGCACTGCACCATACTGCCCCAAGGCCGGCGGCTTGCCGCCGGTCCGTGGCGGTGGCAGATTACGGCCTCAGTAACACCGAGTAGAAGACATGGTCTCCAAACGCCTCAGCCGCGAAGCCGGCCATCGCCGCAAGTTCCTGGCGATCATCGACGACACGCCGGAGTGTGAGCGCGCAGTCGCCTACGCCTCGAAGCGGGCGCAGAGCACCAGCGGCACGCTGGTGCTGCTCTATGTCATCGAGCCGGATGATTTCCAGCACTGGCTGGGCGTCGAGAAGATCATGCGCGAGGAGGCGACCGCCACGGCGCGCGCAGCACTCGACAGCTATGCCAGCAAGGTGCGCCAGAAGCTTGGCATCGAGCCGGAGATGGTGGTGCGCGAAGGCAAGCCGACGGAAGAGATCCACAAATTGATCGAGGAAGACCAGGACATCGCCATCCTGGTGCTGGCCGCCGGTGCGGGCAAGGAAGGCCCGGGGCCGCTGGTCGGCGCCGTGGCCGGCAAGGGTGCCGCCTTCCCGATCCCGGTGACGGTCGTGCCGCAGAACCTTTCGGACGAGGAGATCGACAGCCTCGCCTGAGATGTATCGATGTCGGGGTGATGCCGGCCTGACCTCAATCTCGACACACCTTCGAGCACCTACCGAGGCGCGCAAAAACATTCCGCCAGCCAGCCATTCCGGCGATGCGTTTCGCTTGAATGTCCAGCCGATTGAGCCTATTTAGAATTATTCCAAACTAGCTGCCCGAAACGGGCACGGAGATGGCCATGTTCATCCAGACCGAATCGACGCCAAATCCGGCGACGCTGAAATTCCTGCCCGGCAAGGAAGTGCTTCTGGAAGGCACCGCCGATTTCCGCGATGCCGACAGCGCCGCACTTGCCTCGCCGCTGGCGGGCCGGCTGTTCGAGATTCCCGGCGTCACCGGTGTTTTCTTCGGCTATGACTTCATCACCGTGACCAAGGACGGCCCCGACTGGCAGCATCTGAAGCCGGCGATCCTCGGCGCCATCATGGAGCATTTCATGTCCGGCGCGCCTGTCATGGCCAAGGCCGGTCCTGCCGCCGAGACCAGCCTGACCGGCGAGTTCTACGACAAGGCCGACGAGGAACTGGTCATCACCATCAAGGAACTGCTCGATACGCGGGTGCGCCCGGCGGTCGCCCAGGATGGCGGCGACATCACCTTCCGCGGCTTCGAGAACGGCACGGTGTTCCTGCACATGAAAGGCGCCTGCGCCGGCTGCCCGTCATCGACGGCGACGCTGAAGCACGGCATCCAGAACCTTCTGCGTCACTTCGTGCCGGAAGTGCAGCAGGTCGAGCAGGTCTCCTGACCGTTCAACTCGCCGTCTTGCCGGCTAACAAACTCGATCCATCGCAAAAAACAAAAAACCGGGCCAAATTGCCCGGTTTTTTGTTTGGGACGTCCGTTGTTGCCTAGACGGTCCGCGTATGAAAGCTGCCTCTATCCGATCATGATTTTCCCGAGAACCGATACCGCTTTCTCGGAATCATGATCTAAAGAACAATGACCTTGGCGCCGACCGAGGCGCGGTCATAGAGGTCGATAATGTCCTGATTCATCAGGCGGATGCAGCCCGACGACATCGCTTTGCCAATCGAATTCCATTCCGGGCTGCCATGCAGGCGATAGCCCGAGTCACCGCCCTTGTTGAACAGGTACATGGCGCGCGCACCGAGCGGGTTCTTCAGGCCCGGCTCCATGCCGCTGGCAAACTTTTCCAGTTCGGGCTGGCGCTGGATCATCTGCCGCGGCGGCGTCCAGGTCGGCCATTCGCGCTTCAGCGCGATGTGGGCGGTGCCATGCCACTCGAATCCTTCACGGCCGACGCCGATGCCGTAGCGAATTGCCCTTCCGTCATCTTCGATGAAGTAGAGGAACTTGTTTTGCGTATCGACGATGATGGTGCCCGGTTTTTCCGGGCTGTCGTAGTTCACTTCCTGCCGATGGTACTTCATCGGCACTTTCTCGATCGGGATGCGCGGCAGTTGGTAACCGGCGTCGGTGACGGCGCCGTAGTCGTTGGAGAAAATCCGCGAGCCGATGGTGCTGCAACCGGCGATAGCAGTGGACAGCGCCAGTGCGGCGACGATAGCAAACGACTTCATGCGCATCAGGTGATCCGGTGCCCCGCCCCAACTTCGGCGGCACGAGTCGGCCGCTTTCTCTCAATCATTCATGCTGGCATTTGCTTTGCTTGCCAAGCGCGCGATGCCTATATGCCGGAGTTGACGTGCTGGTAAGCGCACTACTATGGCATTTCGGCAACAGCCCTCACAGGATTGTGGAGGAAATTCAATGACCGGGCCCACGGCTTCGTCAGGAATCGAGGAGAACCATCATGAATGTCGGTGACGCCGCCCACCGCTCCGGCCTGCCGGCCAAGACCATCCGCTACTATGAAGAGATCGGCCTGATCGCCCCGGCGCGCGCCGCCAACGGCTACCGCGACTATTCCGGAGACGACATCCACCGGCTGACCTTTTTGCGCCGCGCGCGCAATCTCGGCTTTTCCATCGATGATTGCCGGCAGCTGATGGCGCTTTACAAGGACCGCGGCCGCGCCAGCCACGACGTGCGCGAGATCGCCGCCGCCCATGTCGCGGCGATCGAGGAGAAGGTGCGCGAACTGCAGTCGATGCGCTCGACCTTGCAGAAGCTGATCCACGCCTGCCATGGCGACGAAAGGCCGGATTGCCCGATCCTTGATGACATGGCGGGGGCGACGTTGCTCAGCGACAAGGGTGCTTCGGCCCCTGCATAAGGACTTCGCGTCGACCATATGAGCGGCGCCTTGGCGCACGGATTGTCGAGCAGGCGCTAAAAAGGTCCGCCGCCGGCCGCACGGCAGTTCGATCGGCACAATTTCCTTCGATATCTGGGCGCGTCAATCGACCGCACTATTTCATCCTTGTCGCAATGATCAACGATGGAGGTTGGCATGGATCGGCGATTGTTCCTGACTGGAATGCTTGGAATGGCGGGGGCCGCGACCGTGGTCGCACTTGCGCGCCCCGCCACTGCGTTGGCCGGCATCCCGAATACGGGACCCGGCATTCTCGATGAACTCGACAAACTGTCCGACGATATTCTCGACCAGGATGGTCCTGACGTCCAAGACGGCATCGAGCTCGTGCGGCATCGCAGGTGGCATCGCCGCCGTCGCGGGTGGAGACGGGTTTGCCGTCGCTATTGGCGTCACGGTTACTGGCGCCGCAGGTGTTTCCGCAGATCCTTCTGGATCCGCTTCTGACCGAGGCCGGCAAACAAGAAGTCGCATTCGTCGGGCCTGCGCCGTCGCTGTCGGCTAGACTTCCGATCAGGGCAAAAAAGGCCCGCCGCTGTGGGGCGGCGGGCAGTCTCTGGAGTGCCAGGGGATCAACCCGGCATTGGGTCAACGAGCGGGCCATGGGTTGGTTGCAAAAAGGCACATGGGCATTCGATTGTACGATCATAACCAAGCAGCCAGGCGCATTGCCCACCTTTTGAGCCGCGCTAAACTTGAAAGGCGGCAATCCCAAATCCGCCGCAGATGGCCGACGCGATTAGGCAATGTCACCGGCATCCGCGTCGGCCATTTTGGCGACGAACATACATTTGAGGCGCGGGGGCGAGTTGTCATCCTGATGACCGGCACTACCTTTGATGGGGCGGGTCGACGCGACTTACATGTCGACTGACTAAAGTGGCGGCACGTCCAATGGACATTTCCGGAACTGTCGGATTTTTGCGTATGAACCTCGGACTTTGGCCCCATTTTCCAGCTGTTGATGGAAGACGGCGGCCCGGTGGCCTTTCCTTTGGGTGGACCGCTACCGGGCCTGACCGGAGCGGGGTGTAAGGGGGGAGCTCCGGCTGCCTCCTAAAATACCACCTTTCCGTTATATGCGCGCTAGCTAATTTAAAGAGAGGCTATGCGCCTGCCGCTGGGCGGGAGTCATCAGGGGGAACGAACGTGGCGCAGCGGTGGGCCGGAGTCTGTCAAATATAAAATCGCCTTGCTGTGACCGCTCCAGGCACCTGCATGAAGCGTTGCTGAAGGCCGAGGCGCAGGCTACTTCGACGGTACGGTTTTTACCAAGCTCTCGCCTTTTGTCTCCGGATGCTAGTCTGGTGGGGCGGCATACCCCCAAAAATCGCCGCAGTGGCCGACGCGGCTTCGGCAATGCCGTCCCACCGGCATGCGCCGGCCACTTCTTGGCTCGTCGCCGAGTTGGCGAATCCGGGTGCGCTGATATGAATCGCGCATGGGGATGGTGCGGTCTCTTTGGAGCGTTCCAGGACATCAGGATTCTTTGATCCATTCCTCGCAAATGGGAAGGCACCAATCAGAGATGCGATCCAACGCAGGCTCAGCAGCAGCACTTCCCATGGCGTTTGGGGCATGACGTCGCCTCCCTCTCTTGGCAATTTATTGTTCGAGGATTATATTCCTATTTCCCCAAGTTTGTCAATCGCCCCAGGGGAATCGGGTGAGTTAATTATCGTGAGATGACGCTTACGAGGAATTCGTCGTCCCAGGCCGCCACTTTTCGTTTCAATC
>NZ_JAMYLA010000062.1:0-37531 GCF_040317725.1 Mesorhizobium sp. M1396
CGCGAATGTCGGCTGGCGTGAAGCGCTCATGCACTTCGCAATGACCGTTCCAGGCGATGATCTCGACCGAAGTCTGTGCCGCGATATTCCTGGCCAGGTATTCATCGGGCAGCATGATCACCCGCGCAACGCCAAGCGACTCCACCACAGCCAAAGCGTTGCCGGAGGTGCAGCAGATGTCCGACTCGGCCTTCACGGCAGCGGACGTGTTGACGTAGGTCACGACCGGCACACCAGGGTAGCGTTGCCGCATCAGCCGCACGTCGTCCGCCGTGATCGAGTCCGCCAGCGAGCAGCCGGCGCCAAGATCCGGAATGAGCACCGTCTTGTCCGGATTGAGGAGCTTCGCCGTCTCAGCCATGAAATGCACGCCGGCGAGCACGATGATGTCTGCATCGACGGTCATTGCCTTGCGGGCCAGCGCCAGGCTGTCGCCGACGATATCGGCGACGCAGTGAAAAATCTCGGGGGTTTGATAGTTGTGGGCCAGGATGACAGCGTTGCGCTCGCGCTTGAGCGCCAGAATAGCCTCGATGTCGTCGCTGAAAGCCGCCCATTCCACTGGGGGGATGATGCGCTGGACGCGCTGATACAGGGACGCGGCCGAAGGTATCGTCCCGCTCACCGGCGCCTCCCGTTTATAATCCATTCGACTATAAGGGGTATATATCTAGGTTGACTATAAGAGTGTCAACCCCGGGCCAGAGGCAATTTTGTCCCCGCCACGGCTGTTTCGTCCAGCACGGCATGGCGGAACTCATAGAGCTTGGCCGGGCGCCCGCCCGTATCCAGGGACGTCTCGCCAGTCTCCTCGACCAGTTCTTGCTGCTCGATGAGCCGGCGAAAGTTGGGCTTGTTGATCAGCCGGCCGGCCAGGGCTTCCACGGTCCGTTGCAGCTGCAGCAGCGTAAACACCGGCGGCATCAGCTCGAAGACGACTGGCCGGTATTTGATCTTCGAGCGCAAGCGCGCAAGGGCCGTCGCCAGGATGCGGCGATGGTCGGCAACCATCGTTGTCCCGGCTGTTGAGTCGGATGCGATCGACCGTTCGTCGCGGGTGGCCTCTGCCACCAGACCCGCCTCGTAAAGCAGCTCATAGCGCTGGAGCGCCAACTCTTCATTCCAGGGCCGGTCCTCGAACGCGAAAGCAATGGCAGCCCGCCGCCGCCGCTCACTGCGCGTCGCAGTTTGCTCGCCCTCGGCCGCCCAGGCAAGCAGACGCGGCGCCAGAACATCCGCAATCAGTTTCGGTGTTCCGAGGCGGTGGTCCTCCCACGGAAAATAATCGTACCAGCTCCGCCAGGCGCAGGCGGATGCGCCGGTGGCATGTTCTTTCCGGGTCAAAGCGAGATAGCTGATGGAAATGACGCGCTGCTGACGCCCGTCGGCGCGGTCGCGATCAGCAAATGTATAGAGCTGCTCAATATAGCCGAGGGGATGACCAGTCTGCTGCTCGACCCACGCCCTAAGACCTGACTGCAGCGATCGATGCTCCAGCGCGAACGGCCCCGAGGGCAGGCAATCCCCCTGCCCGATGGTGAGGACCGCTGGTTCACCGTCATTGACGGACACGACAACGGCAATCAGCTCCGCTTCGACTTGCTTGGCCTTTGCGGCGGCCCTACCGTTGCGTGTTGCTTTTGGGCGATCGTCCATGGTTGCCTGGGTTGGGCAGAGTTCCGTGAGAAGCTTCTCAATCGATTTAACCAGCGTGTAGCAGCCCCTTTAGCCTGTCAACACCACACTCTCCGTAAAGGCCTAGACCTTCGATCTACACGAAGAGTGTCGCAAACGCGAAGCCGCTCGGCAGTGACGCTAGGGAAGTGGACTGGGCGCGAGATTAAGAGCCCGCTTTCGCACTCGTGCTCATTCGAAGCGGCGTCGCAGCTTGCGGAATAAATAGTCAGCAAATTATTGTGCACTGCAATTTCTTCTTCGCATCTGCACAAATTTGTGGCAGATGGCTTCGGGTTGACGTCACGTGAGGGAAGTCGGTGAGCGCAACGCGAGCAATCAGGGCCTTGACCCCACCGGACATTGCCGCGCGCAAAGGTGCGACGCCGTTGGTCTGTCTGACTGCCTATACAACGCCCATTGCACAACTGGTCGATGCTCACTGCGATGTCGTGCTTGTCGGGGACAGCGTCGGCATGGTGCTTCACGGCCTGCCTTCGACGCTCGGCGTCACGCTCGAAATGATGATCCTGCACGGCCAGGCGGTGCGGCGGGGCCTCGAACGGGCGGTGATGGTCGTCGACATGCCGTTCGGCTCCTATGAGGAAAGTCCCGAACAGGCCTTTCGCAATGCTGCCCGCGTGATGGCGCAAACAGGCTGCGCGGCGGTCAAGCTCGAAGGCGGCGAAAGCATGGCCGCGACGATACGCTTCCTTGCTGCGCGTGGCGTGCCGGTGATGGCTCATGTCGGGCTGACGCCGCAGGCGGTGAATGCACTCGGCGGCTACCGCGTCCAGGGGCGGGGCGACGATGCTGACCGCATCCAGCATGATGCGGTCGCGGTGGCCGAAGCAGGCGCCTTCGCGGTCGTGCTTGAGAAGACACCTGAAGCCTTGGCGCGGCGGATCACGCAGGAGATCGCGATCCCGACCATCGGCATTGGCGCCTCGCCGGCCTGCGACGGCCAGATCCTGGTCGTTGACGACATGCTGGGCCTGTTCGGCGCCTTTCGTCCAAAGTTCGTCAAGCGATACGCCGAGCTGGGCGAGGCGGCTTCCGCGGCCATCTCGGCCTACTCGCACGACGTTCGTGAGCGCCGCTTTCCAGCGGCAGAACACGTGTTCGGGAACGAGCCGAAGACCTGAAAAGAGGAGATCCAACGTGGGCATCCCCATTCTTCGGACAGTTGCTGAACTGCGCAGCATAGTAGCCGTGTGGCGCCGGGATGGTTTGAAGGTGGCCGTCGTACCGACCATGGGCGCTCTCCACGAGGGTCATCTCAGTCTTGTGCGAGCCGCCCTCGCAAAGGCTGATCGGGTGATCGTCACGCTCTTTGTCAATCCGAAGCAGTTCAATAGCCCGGCGGATCTGATCGCCTATCCGCGAACCGAGTATGATGATGCCGCCAAACTGGCGCCGCTCGGCGCGCACATCCTTTACGCGCCGGATGCGGCGGATGTATATCCGCAAGGTTTTGCCACGACGGTTTCGGTGAGCGCGGTGAGCCAGGGCCTTTGCGGCGCGTTCCGGCCGGGTCATTTCGACGGGGTGGCGACCGTCGTCACCAAGCTTTTTCTCCAGACCGGCGCCGATCTGGCATTCTTTGGCGAGAAAGATTTCCAGCAACTGCATGTGGTGCGTCGGCTCGTTGGCGATCTCGACATTCCCATCAAGATCGTCGCCTGCCCGACGGTGCGTGAAGGTGACGGGCTGGCGATGTCTTCGCGCAACGCGCGGCTGTCCGCCCCTGAACGGCGCGCGGCACCCCGCCTTGCCGAAATTTTGTTCGAAACTGCCCGGCGGCTGAACTGCGAAGATTGCATCGATCGTGTGCTCGATGAGGCACGGCAGGCCATCCTCGCTGCAGGCTTTTCGCAGGTCGAGTATCTTGAGCTGCGCACGGGCGAGGACCTGGCTGTCATCGCCATCCCCAACCGACCGGCGCGACTGCTCGTCGCCGCCTGGCTTGGCAAGACGCGGCTGATCGACAATGTCGAGGTGTGGTCGCGAGGCTCGGTACAAGGTTTCGTGCAGGCCGCCGCCGCAGCGTGATGTTCTTCGCTCCTCTCCCTGGTCGCGAGCGCCGGGCGCTGCCGCGTCTGGCGATGGATCCCGTGCAGCCCGCCGGCGACAATCCACGCAGCCAATGGGCGCCTGAGTTGCTGCCCGCCCTCTAGTCTTAGTCTAGACGCCGATCACGAGTGCGCCGCCGGTAAGCCCGGCGCCGGCCGCGGCGAGCAGAAGCCTTTCGCCCGCCAGAAACGGCTTGCCCTGATGGGAGAGGGACAGCGACAGCGCAATTGTCGCGGCAGAGGAATTGCCGAACTCCGCAATGCTTCTCACCACCTTCTCAGGGCCAATATCGAGTTTGTCGGCGACGGCGTCGAGAATGCGGGCGTTGGCCTGGTGTGGAACAAACCGATCCACGGCCTGAGCTGAAACGTTCGCTATTTCCAGCGCCTCGACCGAACACCTAGCCATCATCTCGACCGCCTTGGCGAACACGGAGCGTCCATCGGCGATTGTCATGCGGGTTTCGGCTATGTCGAAACCTCCGGCAAACGGCCGGCTGCTGCCGCCCGCCGGGATCTGGATCAGGCCATAACCCGATCCGTCGGAATCCAGCGAAGCGCCGAGGACACCGTGATACGGATCGGACGACGGGACCAGCAAGAGCGCGCCCGCGGCGTCGGCGAACAGCACCGCGCTGGCACGTTCGGCCGGGTTGATGCGGCGGCTCAGAATATTGGCGGCAATGACCAGCGCCGGCTTGCCGTGCGTGCGCACGAAGGCGTCGGCGAAGGTAAGCGCATAAACGAAACCGGCGCAGGCGCCTGCAAGATCGACCGCGCCGGCATGAGCAAGGCCCAGACGATGCGCCACCAGCGGCGCGCTTGGCGGCAGCAGATGATCGGGCGTCGATGTTGCCAGTAGCAGAAGGCCGATCGCGGCGCGGTCGGTGCCAGCCATGTCCAGCGCCATATCTCCCGCCTGCCCGGCCAGGCCCGACAACGTGTCGGAAGGCTCGGCCCAGCGGCGTGACCGGATGCCAGTCCGCCTCTCGATCCAGCCAGCCTCCAGGCCAAGCGAGGCCTCGATTTCGGCATTCGGCACGACCCGCGCCGGCGCGTGGTGGCCGAAACCGGTGATTTTCGCGCCTCGGATCATCGGGCTTGCCCAACAAGGTCGGCGGCCTCGTCGATCGCGTCATGCAGGCGACCAAGCTCGCTGGCGCTTACGCAATAGGGCGGCAGAAGATAAATCACATTGCCGAGCGGGCGTACCAGGAGATCGCGCTCAAGGAAGAAAGCGCGCAGCTTCGGGCCGATTTCAGCCAGGTAGCCGGAGTTGGTGACCGCCAGTTCGAAGGCGGCAATGGTGCCGGTCACCCGGACATCGGCGAAGCGGGAATCTTCGGCAAAGCGGCGAGCCCCTTCGGCTTGCAGTCGCGTCAGTGTTGTGACGCGCTCGATGACCGGCTCATCGCGCCAGATAGCGATGTTGGCAAGTGCGGCCGCGCAGGCGATCGGATTGGCGGTATAGGAGCTCGAATGAAAGAAGGTGCGACTGCGGTCCGGCGAATAATACGCCCGAAAGATGGCGTCGGTGGCGAGCGTGGCGGCAAGCGGAATCGCGCCGCCGGTCAGCCCTTTCGACGTGCACAATATGTCGGGCGCAATACCTGCCTGCTCGCAGGCAAACAGGGTACCGGTCCGGCCCCAGCCGGTCATCACCTCATCGGCGATGAACAGCGTCCCGGAGGCCTCGGCGATACGTTTCAATTCGGCCAGGATCTTTGGCGAATACATCCGCATGCCGCCTGCGCCCAGGACCAGCGGTTCTATGATCAGCGCCGCCGCCTTGCTATCACGGCTGAACGCCTCGAAGGCGTCGAGCGTTTCCTGCTCGCGACCCGCGGCAGGGAAAGGGATGCTGTCGACGTCAAAGAGCAGGGGTTCGTAGGCGGCGTTGAAGACGCCGCGGGCCCCGACGCTCATCGTCCCGATCGTGTCGCCGTGATAACTCGATTCCATCACAACGATACGCGAGCGCGGCGCGCCGATGTTGCGGAAATAGCCGAGCGCCATTTTGAGCGCCACTTCGACGCTGGTCGAGCCGCTGTCGGAATAAAAGACCCAGTCCAGACCCTTCGGCGCCAGGCCGATGAGCGCGCTCGCCAGTTCTTCGGCCGGCGCGTGGGTGAGACCAGCAAATATGATCTGGTCGAGCGTTTCGGCAGTTGAGCGGATCGCCTCGACGATTGCGGGATGGCGATGGCCGTGGGTCACCACCCACCACGAGGATATTGCGTCGAGGATGCGCTTTCCGTCATCCGTCTGCAGGTATGCGCCTTCGGTCCGAACGATTCTCGGCAGGGCCGGTTCGACGGCGTGCTGGGTAAAGGGATGCCAGACGGCTGAGCGGCTCATGCGCTGGCCTGCTGAAAAGGCACCATGTCGAAATGCGCTGCCATGGCTGACAGAAGAGTGTCGGGCGCCAACGGATCGAGGAAAGGCAAACGGCCAAGCACACGCACCTTGCCGATCGCAGCGATCGTGCATTCCGTGTCGGGCATAGGGTCGCCGATGAATGCGACGCCCAAAAGCGGAATGTCGCGGCGGCGCAGCGCCTCGATCGAGAGAAGGGTGTGGTTGATCGTGCCGAGCGCGGTGCGCGCACAAAGCACGACCGGCGCGCGCCAGCGGGCGAACACATCGATGAACGGGACGTTGCGGTTGAGCGGCACCATGAGACCGCCGGCTGCCTCGACGATCAGCGGGCGCGCCGTTATGGGCAGAACGAGGCGGTCGGGATCGATCAAAACGCCATCGAGTTCGGCGGCACGATGCGGCGAGAGCGGTCGGACCAGCCGCCAGGCTTCCGGGACGATCCGCTCTGGGGGAAGCTCCGCGAGTCTTACTACCGTCTGGGTATCGGTTTCGCCATCGAGCCCCGACTGCACCGGTTTCCAGTAGGCGCCATTGAGCAGCCTGACCAGACCAGCCGCGAGAACCGTCTTGCCGATGCCGGTGTCCGTGCCGGTGATGACGAAGGTTTGATTCATGCCGCCATTCGCTCCCATTCCTCTGCCAGTGCCTTGATCATCGCAGCGACGTCGGCCTGCTCGACATTGAGCGTCAGTGAAATCCTGAGCCGAGCCGTGCCCTCGGGCACCGTTGGCGGGCGGATGCCGCGCACATCGAAACCGCGCGCCTGCAGCGCGCTGGCGAGCGCCATGGCGCGGGCGTTGTCGCCGACGATGACCGGCAGGATCTGCGAGCCGCTCGGCGCCACCCCGCAGCAGGCTTTGAGTTCCCGGCCGGCGAAGGCGACGAGTGCTGCAAGCCGCTCGCGGCGCTCGGGTTCGTCATGCAGGACGGCGAGCGCCTCGGTTGCAGCCACCGCCATCAGCGGCGAAGGGGCGGTGGCATAGATGAAAGGCCGGCAACGATTGATGAGGTAGTCGCCGATGACCTTGGGTCCGGTCACCAGCGCGCCGGAGGCGCCAAGCGCCTTGCCGCAAGTGTGCAACACGACGACATTGTCGCGGCCTTCGAAATCGTGCGCTAGGCCGCGTCCATCAGGTCCATAGACGCCGGTGGCATGCGCCTCGTCGATCAGCAGAAAAGCGTGGTGACGGTCGGCAAGTGCCGCCAGATCGGCAAGGGGCGCGCGGTCGCCGTCCATGGAATAGAGGCTCTCGACCACGATCCAGGGGCGACCCGTGCCGCCCAAACGCCGCCACGCCAAAATGGCGTCTTCGAAGGCGCCGACGTCGTTGTGGGATGCCTCCACGGATGAAGCGCGGCCGGCCCGCGCGCCCTCATGGGCACTGGCATGGATGAGTGCGTCTAGGACGACGAGGTCGCCCTTTTGCGGAAGTGTGGTCAGGACGGCGAAATTGGCGAGGTAGCCCCCGCTGAAGAAAAGCGCACGTTCAGCACCGAAAAAACGCGCCGCCTCGGCTTCGAGGGTCTCGTGCTCGGGTCCATTGCCGCGCAACAGGCGAGACCCCGTGGCGCCGATCGGCGTGCCGGCTGCGAGTGCTGCTGCGACGGCTTTGGCCAGGCGCGGCGAGGCTGCCAGGCCGAGATAATCATTGGAGGCGAAATCAAGGCCAGCCCGCGGCGACAGCGCGCGCAAACGGTTCTTGCGCGCGAGCCCGCTCAGCGTCGTCTCATAGCGGTCGAGCAAGCCCCCTGCGCTCACAGGCTGGAAAGCTCCATTGGTTCAATACCGAGCTTGCGAAAGAGCGCAGTGTCCTTATCCTCACTCGGATTGTCCGCCGTCAGCAGCGTATCGCCGACAAAGACGGAATTGGCGCCAGCAAAGAAGCACAGTGCCTGCATCTCCTCGCTCATTGCCGTGCGGCCAGCCGACAGGCGCACATAAGATTGCGGCATCAGGATACGAGCGAGCGCAATCGTTCGGACGAATTCGAGCGGCTCTATCGGCCGCTCATGACCAAGCGGCGTGCCTTCGATCGGGATCAGCATGTTGATCGGGACGCTGTCGGGCGGCTCCGGCAGATTGGCGAGCGTCACCAGCATGTCCACGCGGTCGACCGGTTTCTCGCCCATGCCGACGATGCCGCCGCAGCAGACTTTGATGCCGCTGTCGCGGACATTGGCCAATGTTTCGAGCCGGTCAGTGAACGAGCGCGTCGTGATGACTTCGCTGTAGTAGCGCTCGGACGTATCGATGTTATGATTGTAGTAGTCGAGGCCCGCTGTCTTTAGCTGCTGCGCCTGCTCAGGATCGAGCATGCCAAGCGTCATGCAGGTTTCCATGCCGAGCGCCTTGACGCCTTCGACCATGGCGACCACGACCTCCATGTCGCGCGCCTTGGGGCTGCGCCACGCCGCGCCCATGCAATAGCGCGTCGCACCCGCATCGCGCGCCTTGCGGGCTTCCTCGATGACGCGTTCGACCGCCATCAGCTTGGAGGCCTTCAGTCCGGAATTGTGTTGCGCGGACTGGCTGCAATAACCACAATCCTCGGGGCAGCCGCCGGTCTTGATGCTCAGCAGCCGGCTGAGCTGAACGCGGTTGGGATCAAAGTTCGCACGATGGACGCAATGGGCGCGAAACAGCAGTTCGTTGAAGGGAGACTCGTAGAGGGCCCGGGCTTCGGCTTGGCTCCACAGGCGGCGGCTTCTGGCAGCTCCCCTATCTGCGGTCGAACCTTCCGTGGGCGAAACAAGCGTCATGATTTCCCCTATCCGTGAGCAGGCCCGCGCTGTTTACAGGACGCGACGGGTTTTTCCAGCCGAAATCTGAAATTCACTGCGGGTCAAAATCTCATTTCCCTCGCAGCCAGCATAATGGGCCCAAGAACCGACCGAGGCATGGTGTCGGCAGGACGCGGGCGCATTTGCTCGACTTGGCCTTGAGGACCTGCCGGTTCGGCTCCTCGCCGGTGTGTCCAGAACAATCCTAATCAAGCTGGTAACATGTCATTCAGCCGGACTGTCTATAGCAACAATATGACGCCGCGCAGCAAACGGATTCTGGGCAAATCTACAGTCGTGACAATAATTGCAGTCGTCGCGACTTTCGGGCTGTCGTTCACGGCAAGACTTGGCCTGCAGATGCCGATCGACTGGCTGAGTTGGGTGGAATGCACCGTCATCCCCATCCTGATCGGAATGCCCGTTAGCGCCTTTATCTTCACCCAGGGGGAAACGATTCAGGAAACATGTGACAAGTTGGAGAAATCATACACAGCGCTGAGAGAGGCGCACGACAGGCTCACCTTCGTATCCAGTCACGACCCGATGACAGGCCTTCTCAGTCGCGGTGAATTTATCGCAAGAATGGACAGAAAGCGTGACGAAGGTGAATGCGACACACTGCTCCTGATCGATCCGGATCACTTCTCCTTGATCAACGACCAACACGGCCATTCCAAAGGTGACGAGGCTTTGGTTCGAATTGCAAAGGCGCTCGTTTATCTGACACGCCCGGGAGACTCGATCGGTCGTCTTGGCGGAGAAGAGTTTGGGGTGTTGCTACGCAGCGCGCGTAAGGAGCAGGCAGGTACAATTGCGGAAAACATACGCCGTCTTATCGAGGCGGGTCCGATGGCGAAAGGCCAACAGGACGGCGTGAAAGTGACTGTCAGCATCGGCGGCGCGGAAATCTCTCCCGATGCAGATGCTCAAGACGTCCTTCGCACCGCCGGACGATGCCTTTTTGAAGCGAAACAGCGTGGACGAAATCGTGTTTCGTTCGACTATGAATCGGCCAAATTGCGGGCGGTGGCGCCATAACCCAGTTTGGGCCCAGCCTGACGCGGGCAGAGTGTTGCCTGATGGGGCCTGCTTTCGGCCTGCCCATCTGCACGACCAGCCCCAGCCACATCACAAGCCGCACAGCCTTGCGGGCCGTTTTTCCTGTAGACAGCATTGTTGGAGCCGTCTCCCAAGTGACCACAAAAAAGCCCGCTCCATTGTCTGGAGCAGGCCTTTATGTGCGGTACTCAGAACCTTGCCGCTGCGCGAAAGATAGAAGCGAATGGTAAACACCGACTGAAGGTCGATGCCGTTTTGATGGCCTTTGAGCTTCCGGCCCTGCCAGCCGACAAATGCTGGCGAGTTGACAGCTTGCTCAATGCAGGCCGAACTCGCGCAATCCCTCCCCTCGCGATAGCGCACAAACCGGCTTTCGCTGCGCTCGCGCGGCCGCGGCAAGTCAACGGTGATGAAGCCGCGCCGCCCGCCCTTCTCGCAGCACCCTGTCGGCGAGATAGATCGCCTAACTCGAGTTCATGGGGAACGATGACCACGGATCGGCAGCCACTCGCTGCTTTCAATCCAGCTCCGCCACGCGGGATGTTCGGTTGATAGCCGCTCATTGGCCGACGTACCCGGCAAACGGCTGCCCAGCAATTGCGCAGGGTCGCGATGTTGTCTTTAACTGGCCGGTCGTGACGCCATCCGAGAATGCCGGGTCTTGCAATTTTTTCTTTGCTGCGTCTAATTTCAATGCCTTGATCTGAACCGGCCTGGCACAACTGCCAGGCCACACTGCAATTGTTACGAAGGAATACGTAAATATGGCGACCGGCACCGTGAAGTGGTTCAACAGCACCAAGGGATTTGGATTTATCCAGCCCGACAACGGTGGTCAGGACGTTTTCGTCCACATTTCCGCTGTCGAACGAGCGGGCCTCTCGACCCTCGCTGATGGGCAGAAGATCAACTACGAGATTGAACAGGACCGCCGGACTGGCAAGTCCTCCGCGGGCAATCTCAGCAAAGCTGGTTGATTTCAGCTGACTCCCTTAAGAGCCGGACGGACGCGGCAGGCCGGGATGGCCGGCCGACCCGTTCGATGCGAGCGATAGCACATGGTTAACCTCACCCTTTGGCAACAGATGGCTGCCAAGGGGTGCGAGTTGGCTTGCCGACGAAAGAGCTTGGGCGGTTGTCCTGTAGCGGACCGGGCTCTTGCCGGAAATAGGGCGGATGGGGAGCAGGACGTTGAGAACCTGTCTGATCGGATTCATGGAAGCTCCCTTCTGACTGTCGGCGGCAACCATATTATAACCAGCCGCGGCAACGAGTGACAATTGCACGACGTGATTCCATCCTTCGTGCGCGACCACAGGAGAGGCCACGTGACGGAACTGACAAAACATCTCGGCACCGTGATCGTGAAGTCGGACGGCACCGGCCCGTCGGCTCCCGGGCGTATCAGGATACGGCGGCGCGGTGGCTCGGCACGGCGCCTCTAGAATATCGCGACGAATTTCTGGCTCGGCTGGACGCTGGATGCCTCGTTCCCTAACCTGAAAGGCATGTCCACTTTGGCGTTTTGCGCTCAAAAGGAATCGTTTAGTCTTCCTGCGGCCGGCGTTCTGGTGGGACAATTCCATCCGCCTTGTCTGCAGAGGAAATTATGAAGAGACTATTGTTTGCATTTGCGTTTTCGGTGGCGACATCCGGAGCGTTCGCTTCCGGGCTTGGTGTCTCATTTGAATGGGGACCTACGAAAAGATGCTTTGATCCGAAGTCGCCCCCAATAACATTGTCGGGCGTTCCTCAAGGTACGGCAAAACTCCAGATCACGATGACGGATAGCAGTTCTGCCTATAACCACGGCAGCGGGACCGTTGCTTACAAAGGGCAAACGTCGCTGCAGTACGGAGCGTTCCGATACCACGGGCCATGCCCCGACAGTGGAACTCATTTCTACAACATAACCGTAAAGGCGTTGGACGCATCCGGAAGTGTCTTGGCTAGCGGCTCTGCTTCCCGGCCATTCTCTGCCAAATAGCTAACACGAGCCTCCCCTCGACAGGGGTGGCTCGTTTCAAGACTTCCCAAACTTAGAACCCTTTTTCGTCCGTTCGACTATTGACCGCCCCCTTCACAAATGGCTCGGCCTAAAACGCATGGGAAAAGCAGAGAGGGCAACAGATCGGCACCAGAATGAATATGGCCGCGCGAAGTGACAGACGCGTCAACTATCGGCATCTCGCATGGTCGGTGGTAACCTGGACTTGGCGCGAGATGCGCCCACCCTGCTGACGCGGTTCTCCATCAAGGTCATCGCGGTTTCGCTTGGCGAGAAAAACGCCCGCGTGTGGCAGAATGTACCGGCAATCCGATCTCAATAGATGTCGAGGAGATCGGCGAAAGCGCCTTCAATACCGCTGGCAGGCGGCAAGCTGGTCCAGGACGGCGGCGCGGACCTCTTGCCGGCGGGGCATCGGGTGGCCGTGCTGGCTTGAGGCCTTGTCTTTCAACATTGAACTGCCGCCAGCGCCGTTTTGCGGATCATGCCGTTCTGGCGTGGAGAGAGCGGTCCGCCGCACAATTGCCCGCGGCCTTCTCGCTTGCGCGAGTCTGATGATAACCCTTAAAAAAGGGCGCCCGGGAACTGGGCGCCCTTCTCATCGACGAAATGCTAGGATTGGAGGTCCGTGATCAAGCAATCCGCCGACAACTCTTCAAGCCTCACCACAACGGTTCAGCCGCGAATTAAAGGCTCATAGATACCCCTTCGAACGCGGCGAACCTGTGCTTCAATCCTCAGAACGAGCGCTGGAAGCGGAGGAGGCCGCCAACGTTGTTCTTCTTGTCTGCAGCGGTCCAGTTGCCGAACGGGGTGCCGTCGCTGAAGTGACCAAAGTGATCGTAGTCAACTTCCGCGGTGACCGTGAGGCCGGGGACGATGTCGTAGGCAACGTTCGCCGCCACGCCATAATTCTTGTCCTGGTCACCCGAAACCTGCAAGTTGAACGACGTCTTCGGATTGAACTTATAGGTGCCACCGGCCCACCAAGCCCAGTTACCGCCCCACTGTTTGTAGAAGTCGCGGCCGCTTGCGACTGCAAGCGAGTGCTTGTCGGTGCCGTAGCCGAACATGGCGAACAGTGACAGCTCGCTGGTCACATTGAAGTCAGCACGAACCTTGCCGGCCCACTCTTCGTAGTTGCTGTCATAGGCGACGACGCCGGTGATGGCGCCCCAGCCCTGCGTGTACTTCACGCCACCGACGACATGCGGAATATAGCTGTCGATCGTGCCAACGTAAAAGACATTGTTGACGTCCACTGAACCTTCTTCGAGCGAGACAATGGCCGAGAAGCCGTTGCCGGCGTCGAAGTTGTACTGGATGAGGTTGGTGGAGAAATCGCCGTAGGGGACGATGGTGTCGTTGAGAACGTTGCCGGCATATCCGATGAACGTATCAAAGGCCGAATCATCCAAACCGACACGAAGCCCACCAAGCTGGATCCAGGCAAAATCCATCGTAACGCCCTTGTTGTGGGCCTGATTGCCGTCTCCGCCAGCGTAGTAGGCGCTGTTGCCGAAGTTGAATTTCGTCTGGGTGTAGGTCTTCAACGTGCCGAGCTCGGTTTCCTGGCCGGTCCAGGTCTTCAGCGAGAAGCGGGCATTCTTGTGCCAGGTGCCCTGGTCCTTGCCGTTGAGAACGTCTGTCGAACGTGCGCCATCGAAGCTGCCGACATCGCCAGCGCTGATGTCGTAGCGGACGTAGCCGCCGATGCGCAGGCAGGTTTCGGTGCCTGGAATGTAGAAGTAGCCGGCGCCGTAGACGTCGCAGATCTTGACGTATTCAGCCGGTTCCGGCTCGGCGACGACGACGGCGTCGGCGGCGCGCGCACCGGAAACTGCGATCAGGGCCGCAGCGGAGCCGAGAAGAAGGCTCTTGATGTTCATATTTTGATCTCCATTCATTGATTTGAAAAGGGCGAGGACGTCGATGGACGAACCGCTCCCTGTCGATCGAAAAAGATGCGCATCGCGATGCATCCTTCCCTGCTCGAACGCTATTCACCGGGCGAATTAGTGCAAGTTCAAATTCCGTTTGCCGGCCACATAACGAAGTATCAGTTGCATTTTTATCACTAAATCTTCAATATTACTTGCACAAATCGTACAACTATACATTTGCACAAATCGCACAATTGGTACATATGCTGTTTGCGCACATATAGAATGCGCGGACAGCCATCGGCACCCGGCCAAACGTCAGATAGATCCAATCAGAGAAATAGCCTGGGCCGCCGACGCAACGACTTCTTCGTTCATACCTTCTCTGAGCAATTCGATAGGAATGCGACCCTTGAGAAGGGGCGAGGGACTGATCAGCCACAGCCAAGCCAGTCTGGGATCGGAGATCGAGGAAAGGACCTGCCTGATTCCGGGCATGGGCCTGCCGTCGATGAACTGAGCCAAGGGAAATACATGCTTGCGGGAGCCTCGCCGAAAGGCAACCACATCATTATGCCGCTGCCACCAATGCAGCGTAGACCGCGGTATTCCAAAACGTCTCTCGAGATGCGTCGACCCCGCAACTGGACCGGCCCATTCTGCAATGCGCGCGCCTTCTCTCGGGCAATCTTTCAGAACCGGATGCCCGAGCGGATGATTGGCTGCCCGGGGCCGCGAAGCGATCTCACCCGCCTGGGCGTTTAGCCGTCGCGCTGCTTCGGCCTCGAGCCTACCAAGAAATTCGGCGGCCACGGCGGTCAATTCGTTGGAAGGAGAACCCGAAGGCGCAACAGCAGCCCTGTCACCCTGCTTCGCCTCATCGCATTGGGCAAGAATGCGATGCACCTCCCTCATGACAAAGCTTGAGAGCTCGGTCTGGCGCTTTTCATCCCCAAGATCACTCGACGCGGACATATGTGGCTTTCCCGATGGCATTCCCTCAGCAAGCCGCCGAAAGAGCGTTGAAGACATGAAGTTTGGGGGACGGCGATGTGTTGCGTTTTCGTATGCTCGCAACCTAGCAGCCGTCTTGCGGCTTCAACTTGTGCCTCTCAATAAAAAAAGGGAAGAACATCAATGGACGACCGTCTTGCCCCCACGATCGAAATAGACGCACATCAGTGCATGCTTCACAGCGCGACGCTATTCGTGACGCTCGTTTGTGCAAGTCCAAAGTTTATCTTGCTAGCGTTATATAATTAGACGTTGCTTTTATGCAACAATGCTCCAAGTGTTACTTGCACAAATCGCACGTATTGCACATTTGGACGAACTGTACATTCGGTCGCGACTTTGACGCACGCATTTACTGGCGGTGTACATCCTTCACCGTTGCCGCGAGGCATTGGCCCGGCGCGCGGCACCTCCTTCATGACAAAGGGTGAAAGGCCGTCCTCGGGCGTTTCATTTCCAAGACCACTTCGATCCACTCATACGGGCTTCCGGAGCGAGACCGTGGCTTCGGACGGTGCAAAGGAATATCCCGTTATAATCGAATTGATTATAAGGACATATTTCTACGTTGAGTATAAAGGATGTCAAGCCCGCGCCAGCGGTAATTTTGTCCCGGCGACCGCCGTTTCGTAGAGGACATCTTGGCGGAAGCGATAAAGCTTCGCCGACCGACCGCCGGTATCAAAAGCACTTTCGCCGGTCACCGCCGACGCCTTGGCCCACGCTCCTGATCTCTTGTCCTGCCTTGCGGGCAAGATCAGGCTGTCGCCGACGATGTCTGCGACGCAGTGGAAGTTTCCGGTGTCTGGTAGTTGTGCGCCAGGATGACGGCGCTTCGGCGCCGCTTCAAATCGAGAATGGCGTCGATATCGTCGACGAAAGTCAGCCATTCGGCTGGCGGGATCACGCGCCGGACGCGATCGTACAGGGAAGCGCCCGAAAGCAGCACGGTGCTCATCGAGCCCTCCGATTATATTCCAACTGAATATAACGCGTATATATTCGTGGAGAGTATAAGCGGTCAACCCCGTGCCAGCGGCAATTTTGTCCCGGCTATCACCCTCTCGTCGAGAACGGCGTGGCGGAAGCGAAAAAGTTGCGCCGGCCGGCCGCCGGTTTCCGCGGTCGTCTCACCGGTCTCTTCGACCAGCTCCTGCTGTTCGATCAGGCGGCGAAAGTTCGGCTTACGCACGAGCCTGCCGGCGAGTGCCTCCACCGTGCGCTGCAGCTGCAAAAGCGTGAAGATCGGCGGCATCAGTTCGAATACGACCGGCCGGTATTTGATCTTGGAGCGTAGCCGCGCAATGCCCGTTGCCAGGATACGACGATGATCGGCGATCATCGATCTGCCCGACACCGAGGTGGACGCCGCCGAATATCCGCCGCGTATTGCTTCCTCCACCAGGGCGGCTTCGTAGAGCAGCTCATAACGTTGAAGCGCGAGTTCCTCGTTCCAATGGCGGTCGTCAAAGCCGAAGGCGATCGCCGCCCGCCGTCGTCGGTCGAGGCGTGTCGTGCCGTCGTCAGTGCCATCCGCCCATTCCATCAGGCGCGGCCGCAATTCGTCCAGCACGACCGCCGGTGTGCCGGAGCGGTGATCCTCCCACGGGAAATAGTCGTACCAGCTTCCCCAGTGTGGCCCGGCCGAGCCGCCAGCTTCGTCTTGGTGGGTGAGCGCCAGATAGCTGATAGAGATCACGCGGTCATCAGCGCCAACCCGGTCGCGATCGGCGAAGGTGTAGAGCTGTTCGATATAGCCGAGCGGCTGGCCCGTCTGCTGTTCCACCCATCCCCTGAGGCCCGACTGCAGCGAACGGTGAGTAAGCTCGAACGGGCCCGAGGGCAGGGCGTTTGCCTGCGGGATGGTCAGAACGCAGGGGGCGCTGGAGTCCATGGCGACCACGACGGCGATCAAATCCGCATTGACGTCGTTGGCCTTGCCTCCAGCTCCTCCTTTCCTGATCCCTTTTGCGCGATCGTCCATGGTCCCCGACGTTGTTGGGCAGAGCGCTGCCGCGTAGGCGGCTGAACCGATTTAATTTGGTTTTGTCTGATAATTGTCGACGCGCGTCAACACCAAGCGTCGTGGCGATTTTAGCTGGTCACAGCTGCACCGAAAATATGCCAAGCGCGACACCCGTGTTGGTAACGTTGGGGAAGGAAACGGCCATTAAGTGGCGGTGGCTGACGCCAAGGCGATCACACTGGATGTCTGTTCGGGCAAAGGTGGGGGACGCCGCTCGTCTGCCTGACGGCCTATACCACGCCGATTCCAAAGCTCGTCGATCGGCATTGCGACATTATCCACAGCGCGGCATGGTTCTCCACGGCTTGGCGTCGACGCTGGGCGTGACGCTCAAGATGATGATCATGCGGAGTCTGCCCTGCGCCGTGGCCTGGAGCCGGCGCTGATGGTCGTCGACCCGCCCCGTTCGGTTCTAAGAAAACCCGGAGCGGGCTTTCCGCAATGCCGGATAAGGCCCTTCCAGTTCGCCCGCGCCGCCATCATCGCATTCGCACTCCAGCACTACCTATGCGAGTCAGTAAATCGACTCGCCGGCACTATTGTTTCAGGGGAAATGAATCTAGTTTTAAAGGGTTCGGCCGGTAGGCCGGGCACAGCTGCGGCCATCACGGCCTTTTGACATAAACGCGTCGCCCGATTGAGATTATCTTGACGGTAGCGTAGTGCGCCATCGATGCCAGTCGAGATGATCATGGGCAAATATCGAGACCATCGCGAGCCACGCGGGCATCGCCATGAAGATGACCCCGTTTCCTTTTCGGAAAGGACCTCCGAACCAAGCTACTTTCAGCGCCCGGCGCCCGTCACCGCACACCCTGTCGACGCCGAGGTATTGTGGTTCACAGTCAGCAAGGGTCTTGGCTTCGTCAAACTGTCGGACGGCAGGGAGGCCTATCTGCACGTGCGAGTGCTAGAGGCGGCCGGAAGCCGGGATGTTGCCGCGGGGACGCCTCTCAAGGTCACGGTCGAAAAAAGTCCAAAAGGTCATCAAGTCGCGCAGGTGCTGGAGATCGGCGATCAGATCGCGAAAACTCCGTCACATACGCGCTTCGTTGAAGGGACCATCGTCGAGACGGGTGCGCAGCTAGAGAGCGGGGGCACGGTCAAGTGGTACAAACCCGACAAGGGCTTCGGCTTCATTGCTCCCGACAACGGTGAGAAGGACGTCTTCCTTCATGCCAGCACCCTGACCCGCTCAGGGCTCAGCGTGCTGGTGGAGGGACAGAAGGTGTTTGTCAAATGCGGGCAAGGCAAGAAAGGCTTGGAAGTCCGGAGCATTCGCCTCGCCTAGACGGCGATGCATCGCCCATGGCCCGGAACTGCCGCTCCGCTCATACAAAGAAAAAGCCACTGCCAGGCGGAGGTGACAGCGCGCTTGATTTGAATGCATCGCGGGAGGATGTGCGCCGCATTCAGCGCCCGCATCACATCTGGGAGGAGTAGATCTTCGAAGACAGGATCATATCCAAACGCAAATTATTGCAATGCACGTTTGCCCATCGCACAGGCGCAGGCGTTACCTAGCCGGGCGGCATGATCGGATCTGCCAAGAAAGAGGAATCCGCGCAGGCTCTGCTGGGCGGTGCAGCTGGCCGCGCGAGCTATGGACCAATTTGGTATGGGCATTTTCGAAGAAGATGCTCTTTACAAGAACCTGCCATGGGCAGCTAATCATTGTGGGCTCAAAGAGGGGATGGTTGGGAACCCGGGAGGAGATGATCGATGGACTACGAACTTGGTATTCGCAATCAAGATGACGATCGGCCTTACGAGCTTACCTCCTTCGCCAAAAAGCATGGCCTGACGCTCCCGATTGCGGATGCCGTACTGTTTGCAAAAGGGCCCTCTCGAACGGCGTGTGACACCGCTGCTTTGGCTTTCCTCTGCGCCGTCGCCACATATGCCAGGAAACAATCGGCGCGCTAGTTTTCGTCGAGAAAATCCCAGTAGCGAAGCGTGGCGCAAGTCCGGTTCGCTTGGCAGGTGGCTGATACTGCCGATCCGGCCGCCTTCAGCCGGCCGATCGAAAACTCATCTTCGGGCAAGAGAAGCCCGAGCGCCGGCTTGAGATTGCAACGCTAGCGGCTTTGCGACGAGCTGGATGCCGATGTATCAATCATCCATGAGTTCGTTCATACATGAAGGCCGGCTCTTTGAGCCGGCCCTTCCCTTATTAGCGTCGGCAGGCGATCCGGCTGGCGTCCAACGGCGAAGTCCTCACCTCTGACCAACCTCAACGCGACGACCATTCTTACCAAGTGACTATCAGCCCCGTCGAAGCCGACATTCGCGAGGTCAACAACGATCAATGGTGATCGCCCGCATCTTTCGTGTTCACAAGGTCACCGTCGGTCGCATCGGTGCCGAGGTCAGAACAGAAGTTCGCTGATTGTTCTGTCAGGGGCCGTTTTCAGAGGCGTCAGCGACGCCGCAGCAACGACAGACTGCAGCCAATGACCGTCACTGCGGCAGGCTTCGTCATGCTGCTGACGTCGATCCCGGCCGACGCGATGACTGCCGAAGAGGTTCTGCAAACCTATCGCTTGCGCTGGCAGGTCGAACTCGCCTTCAAGCGGCTCAAGAGCGGAATGGGCATCCATAAGCTTCCCGCGCGCGATGAGCGGCTCGCCCGAAGCTGGCTCATGGCCCATCTGATCCTGGCGCTGATGATCGACGAGGCCGTCAACGACGTTCTCGACTCTCCCCCCTGTGAAGACGAAACCACGCATGGCGCAATCGCTATCCCTTTGGAGGCTGCATAGACTTCTGCGTGCTACGATCCTCAATGCCATACTGAGGCTGCTGCGACCCGGAAAAATCGCGGCGCGCATTGCCGAAATCATTCGCCACGTCTGCGATCCGCCAAGACGGCGCAAAAACCAATCCGCCGCAGCAAGGATAGCTACCATGCCTTAAGTTAGCGCCTATGGGGCGCGCCGGATTACCCCGGTCGCCTTTCCAGCCTCCCCATCGATACCTGCAAGAACCTGGAACGCGGCTTTTGCAGCTCCTTCACCGCCAGTCCTAGGCGACAACGCTATCGGCGGTCAGCCCGATCAGGCTTGATGTGCCTCTCGTATTCTCGGCGGCCATGGTGTTGCCCGGATGGGTTCTTTGTGCGGACGCCACTATAGTGGCGGCGTCATCGGCACAGGAAGAACGGTTTTTTCGCCTAGACCTTGATGAAGCCGGCACAACTCAGCCGCAAAGTGCCGCAGGCATGAATCCGCGAGGTTTCGTGGCGAGTGACTTGGCTCCTGTGCGGAGTCCATTTCCCGCTCTTCCGGCTTAATTCCCTTGTTCCAGCCCGGACCTTGCCGATCAACCCGCTTCGGGGTCGGACTACGCAAGCGTGCCGTCGCTCAAGGCTTCGCCATCGCGATGATCGCGGTCCCGGCTGGACCCGACGGGCGCCTGTCGAGCGGGGAATGGTCCCCGCCAACACGGGAGCCAAACAAATGTCGCACGAACTCAGCCTCGCTCAGAGCCACGCCTGGAACCTCGCTCGCATCCTGATGACGCCGGTCATCCTGTTCAAGGTCGATGACAACGAGTACGGCGTTCTCCCTGCCGAAGACCTCGACGGCGACGAGGTCGAGGCGATCGCCGAATACTGTCCATACACAGGAGGCCGGCCGGTTCATTGAACCGGCCTCTATGCCACGGCGTGCCGCTTGCGAGCGGCAGGCCGCAAGGGAGGCTGCGCCGCGGCGAAAGCCGCGCCCTTGCGCCCTTTGCTCTTCGCGGCGGTTGGGGGAGGGTTCCGCCAAAATTGTGCGGAACAAATTGACTTGAAGAAAGGCCGGCCGGAAGGCTCTCGGGAGAGAAAAATGGAAAAGACGGACATAGAAGCGCTGCGTGGCCGGGTCGGCTGTGCCGCGGTGCTGGAGACCAGCGGCTTTACGGTCGACCTCAAGGAAAGCACGCGCAAAGCGGTCAAATACCGTCGTGGCGACGATATCATCATCGTCATCCATGACGGCAAGGGATGGTTCGACCCGTTGTCGGATCGAAAGGGCGATGTCTATTCGCTGGTGCAGCATCTGGATGGCGGCGATTTCCTGGAAGCCCTCTTGCAGGTAGCCTCGCTTGCGCGGTTCGTGCCGAGCGAGCCCGAATGGAAACGGCAGTCCCGGGAGACCAAGCCCGACCAGTCCGTCCCGCAACGATGGGCGGCCCGACGCAAGCCGTGGCGCGCGTCGGCGACCTGGCGCTATCTGCGCGATGAGCGGCACATTCCCGAACAGGTCATTGCGACCGCGATCGCTCAGAACGTTCTGAGGGAAGGCCCGCGCGGCAGCATGTGGGCCGCCCACAGCGACGCGGCCGGTATCGTCACCGGCTGGGAAGAGCGCGGACCGCAATGGCGTGGCTTTGCCGCCGGAGGCGGCAAGGTGTTGTTCCGGTTGGGGTCGGTGACAGCCACCCGCATCTGCGTCACCGAAGCGGCCATCGACGCCCTGAGCCTGGCCGCGATCGAACGGATCCGGCGCGACACGCTGTATGCCAGCACCGGCGGCGGCTGGTCGCCGGCGACGGACACGGCGCTTCGCCTGTTGGCAAGGAGGCCGAACACGCGGCTTGTCGCGGCCACCGACGCCAACGCGCAGGGCGAGGCATTCGTGTCGAGGCTGCGTGAGCTTGCCGGCGAGCTTGCTTGTGACTTTGAGCGGCTGAAGCCGCGCGCCGAAGACTGGAACGCGATGCTGCAGGACGCGGCATCCGCCTAACGGCGCCGATCACTCAACCGCGGCGCAGAATTGAAGATCGCCGGCCGTTGTCATGTCCGCTCGAAAGGGTGCGCACGTTGCCATGACAGCCGGTTCGCACCGCCAAATTGGGGAGGGCAACAAGGAAAGGGAGAAAAGAAAAGGAAACCCGGCTGCCGCATGCCCGCCGGTCGCGTGCAAGGGTGAAGCTTCGCCCGGCTGCGCCGGCCCTTGACCCGCCCGGACGGAGAGGCGGCCGCAGGGGAGGGGTCATGAAGGGCTGAAGACGATGGGCATCCACGAGGGTGCTGCGCGCTCAGGCCCGACGAGGCTGAAGGAGCCCGCAAATGAACCCCTTTTTTCCCAATCGTAAAGTCTACCAGGGCATCGCCGACCGCCGGCAGATGTTTCGCATGTTCGATCGCCATGTGCAGCGCCCGAACCGGGAGCATGTCGATGCCGGATTTCTCTATAGCGGCGAGTGGTTCGAAGTCGGCCCCGTCGAGCACGACTACATGCTGGAGATCCTGCCACCGCTCTGGATGCGGGGCGACATGTTCGCGCTACGCGAGTTCCTTACCGACAGCATCACCAGCGTCTTCTACACGCTGCGCATCGACGGCAAAACGCGCTACTTCCATGCCTACTGCGACCTGAATGTGGCGCGATCGGCTGCCGAAATGCGCGATGCCATCGTCGAGCGCGAGTCCTGGCCGGTGAAGGCGATGACGCGCGAGGAGCGGCTCGAGCATATCTGGAGCGCTACCCACGATGAGTACCGTGGTTACGCAGGCGAACGCTGGATGCCTGAGCATCGCGGCAAGCGTACGGTGCTCTGTTATGGCGGCCGGCAGGGCGCCATGCTGAAGCTGCTCGACGAGCTCACCGATGATGAGATCGCGGCGAAGCTGCCGGTGCATCTGCGCCACCTTCCCCTGGCCGTTGCCGCGTGAGGGGGATGCGATGTTCACTTTTCCCATTCTTGCCGTTCGCAAAGTCATCGAGCGCGGAAAAACCGATGCCGCCAACAACGGCGGTTTCCGCAATCCCTATTATGGCCTCAAGCCCGGCCAGGGCGAGATCCCCGGCCTGTGGCTGGTCGGAGACCAAGGGGTCTACATCATATCGAACGGAAAACTCGCAGACGGCGAGCGCCCGCTCGTCCTTTATTCCGAAGAGTGCCACCCGATCGGCAACCCCGACTGGTTTCACTACAAGCAGCGCCATTTCGGTGGCGACGACGGCATCGAATTCATCGACGCCGAGCAACTGATCCCGCTGTTCGATCGCAAACTTCGCTGCACGCATCTCAACGTGCAGCTCACCGAGACCGAAGTCTCGCTGTCCCTGATCGCCCGCTAACCGCTTCCAAACCTGCCAGCCCTTTCACGCGGCCGCCAACGCCGTTCGCCCGATCGTGCTCGCCCTCAAATCCAAGGAGATTTTCCATGGCTCATGACGACCCCTTTACCATCGACCTGTTCGGCAGCACGGCCATTTCGCCCGGACTTGGCCTTGGCGTCACGGCCTTCGCGGCTGACTTCCGGCCGGGCGATGAAGATGATCCCGATTCCTCCGCGCCTTCGCCGGTCACGCCGGCGGTTGCAGCCAGGCAACCGACGTCGAAGCCTCGACGGGTTCATGGACTGAACTTTCATCTTGCCGGCGATCGTGGGCTGGCCCGTGGCTGGAAGGATCGGGCCCGCGACAACATCGCCTCGATCCGGCTCGCCGCCGAGATCGAGGCCGACGATCGTCCTGCCACGCGTGAGGAGCAGGAGCGGCTGATCCGGTTCACGGGATTTGGCGCGTCCGACCTTGCCAATGGTGTCTTCCGCCGTCCCGGCGAGCTCGGATTCCGTAGGGGCTGGGACGACATCGGCTCGGACCTAGAAGATGCCGTCGGCGAGATCGACTATGCCTCGCTCGCGCGCTGCACCCAATATGCCCACTTTACGCCTGAGTTCATCATCCGGGCGATCTGGTCAGGCCTCCAGCGTCTCGGATGGCGCGGCGGCCGGGTTCTTGAACCAGGCGTCGGAACCGGCCTGTTTCCGGCGCTGATGCCGCAGTCCCTGCGCGATGTTTCCCATGTCACCGGGATCGAGTTCGATCCCGTCACCGCGCGCATCGCGCGGCTGTTGCAGCCGCAAGCGCGGATCATAGCCGGCGATTTCGCCCGCACCGACCTGCCGGCGAGCTTCGACCTCGCCATCGGCAATCCGCCGTTTTCGGATCGAACTGTGCGCTCCGATCGGGCGTATCGGTCGATGGCATTGCGGCTGCATGACTATTTTATCGCGCGCTCCGTCGACCTGTTGAAGCCGGGGGCATTGGCCGCCTTTGTGACCAGCTGCGGCACTTTTGATAAGGCCGACAGCACCGCGCGCGAGCATATCGCGAAGACCGCCGACCTGATTGCCGCGATCCGCCTGCCCGAGGGCAGTTTCCGCGCCGACGCCGGCACGGATGTCGTGGTCGACATCCTGTTTTTCCGCAAGCGCAACATCGGCGAGCCAGAGGGCGACCTGTCATGGCTCGACACCGAGGAAGTTCGGGCCGCGACCGCAGATGAGGGCGCGATCCGCGTGAACCGCTGGTTCGCGCGCCACCCGGATTTCGTGCTCGGCACGCATGCCTCGATCTCGGGGCCTTATGGCGAGGCCTATTCCTGCCTACCCCATCCCGGCGTCGATCTGGAGCGGGCGCTCACCGCGGCGATCTCCCTCCTTCCGGAAGCCATTTACAACGGCGAGCCGGACGAGATTGATCATGACGCCGAGGACAGCGACGATGCCGTCGATGCCCTGCCACAAGGCGACGGCGTGCGCGAGGGCAGTTTCTTTGTCGCGAAAAATGCCGCCCTGGCGCAGATGATCGACGGTGCTGCCGTCACCATCACCGTGCGCAAGGGCAGGGCGAGCGAAGGCGTGCCGGAAAAGCACGCGCGGATCATCCGCAAATTGATCCCCATCCGTGATGCCGTGCGTGAAATCCTGAAGGCGCAGGAGTTCGACCGGCCCTGGAAGCCGGCCCAAGTCAGGCTGCGCATCGCCTGGTCGAATTTTGTGCGCGCCTTCGGCCCCATCAACACGACCGTCGTTTCCACCAGCGAGGACGCCGAGACCGGCGAGGTCCGCGAAGTGCATCGCCGGCCTAACCTCCAGCCCTTCCTTGACGATCCCGATTGCTGGCTGGTGGCTTCTATCGAAGACTACGATCTCGAAACCAATACCGCGCGGCCGGGTGCGATTTTCACCGAGCGCGTCATCGCGCCGCCCGCGGCACCGATCATCACAAGTGCTGCCGATGCGCTTGCCGTCGTCCTCAACGAACGCGGCCATGTCGACGTCGATCACATCGCCGAGTTGCTGCACGCCGATGCCGAAGCAGTCATCACCCAACTTGGCGACGCCATCTACCGCGATCCCGAGACCGGTTCCTGGCAAACAGCCGACGCCTATCTCTCCGGCCAGGTCCGCGACAAGCTCAACGCCGCAAAAGGCGCGGCCGCCCTCGACCCCGTCTTCGAGCGCAATGTGCGTGCCCTGGTCGAGGTTCAGCCGGCCGATCTTCGGCCTTCCGATATTACCGCCCGTCTTGGCGCACCATGGATCCCCGCCGCCGATGTTGCCGCCTTCGTCAAGGAGACGATGGGTGCCGAGATCAGGATCCATCATATGCCGGAGCTGGCATCGTGGACGGTAGAGGCGCGGCAATTGGGATGGATGGCGGCCGGCACGTCCGAATGGGGCACCGATCGCCGTCATGCCGGCGAGCTCCTGGCCGACGCGCTGAACAGCCGCGTGCCGCAGATCTTCGACACTGTGAAGGAGGGCCAGGCTGAAAAGCGCGTGCTCAATGTCGTGGATACGGAAGCCGCCAAGGAAAAGCTGCAGAAGATCAAGACCGCTTTCCAGAACTGGATCTGGTCCGATCCCGACCGGACCGACCGGCTGGCGCGGGTCTATAATGACCGCTTCAACAACATCGCGCCCCGAAGATTCAACGGGGATCACCTGCAACTTCCAGGCGCCTCCGGCGCCTTTTCTCTTTATGGGCACCAGAAGCGCGGCATCTGGCGCATCGTGTCGGCTGGCTCGACCTACCTCGCCCATGCCGTCGGCGCCGGCAAGACCATGACGATTGCCGCGGCCGTCATTGAGCAGCGCCGGCTTGGCCTGATCGCCAAGGCCATGTTGGTCGTTCCCGGCCATTGCCTTGCACAGATGGCCCGCGAATTTCTGGCGCTCTACCCGACCGCCCGCATACTCGTCGCCGACGAGACGAATTTTTCTTTAGCCAAGCGACATCGCTTCCTGTCACGGGCGGCGACCGCCGCTTGGGACGCGATCATCATCACGCACAGCGCCTTCCGCTTCATCGGCGTGCCGTCGGCATTCGAGCAACAGATGATCCACGACGAACTGGAACTCTACGAGACGTTGCTGACCAAGGTCGAGAGCGACGACCGCGTTTCGCGCAAGCGCCTCGAGCGGCTCAAGGAGGGGCTCAAGGAACGGCTGGAGGCGCTGGCGACCCGCAAGGACGACCTGCTCACCATCTCCGAGATCGGCGTCGACCAGATCATCGTCGATGAAGCCCAGGAGTTCAGGAAGCTCAGCTTCGCCACCAACATGTCGACGCTCAAGGGCGTCGATCCGAACGGCTCGCAGCGGGCCTGGGACCTTTATGTCAAATCCCGGTTCGTGGAGACGAGGAATCCAGGCCGGGCGCTCGTGCTGGCCTCCGGCACGCCGATCACCAACACGCTTGGCGAGATGTTCTCTGTGCAGCGCTATCTCGGTTACCAGGCGCTGCTCCAGCGTGGCCTGCACGAGTTCGACGCCTGGGCCTCGACCTTTGGCGACGTCACGACTGAACTCGAATTGCAGCCATCCGGCAAATACAAGCCGGTGACGCGCTTCGCCACCTTCGTCAACGTGCCGGAGCTGATCGCGATGTTCCGCTCCTTCGCGGATGTGGTGATGCCGCAAGACCTTCGGGACTATGTGAAGGTGCCGGCGCTTTCGACCGGCGCACGTCAGATCATCACCGCCAAGCCGTCCGCCGCCTTCAAGCGCTACCAGATGGTGCTCGACGCCCGCATCAAGGCCATCGAGGAACGAGACCGTCCGGCAGAAGCTGGTGACGACATCCTGCTGTCGGTTATCACCGATGGCCGGCACGCTGCTATCGACCTGCGCCTGGTTGATCCCGACAATGACAATGAGCCGGACAACAAGCTCAACGATCTGATCGGCAATGCCTTCCGTATCTGGCAAGAAACAGCGCAAAGCAGCTATGTCCGCGCCGACGGCAAGCCGTTCGAGCTTCCTGGCGCCGCGCAGATGATTTTTTCCGATCTCGGCACGATCAGCGTCGAGAAAACCAGAGGCTTTTCGGCCTATCGCTGGATCAGGGACGAGTTGGTCCGCAGGGGCGTTCCGGCATCGGAGATTGCGTTCATGCAGGATTTCAAGAAGTCGGAGGCCAAGCAGCGCCTGTTCGGAGATGTGCGGGCCGGAAAAATCCGGTTCCTGATCGGCTCCTCCGAAACGATGGGCACTGGCGTCAACGCGCAGCTCCGCCTCAAGGCGTTGCATCACCTCGATGTGCCGTGGCTTCCCTCCCAGATCGAGCAGCGCGAAGGTCGTATCCTGCGGCAGGGCAACCAGCACGATGTCATCGATATCTTCGCCTACGCCACGGAAGGATCGATGGACGCCCAGATGTGGCAGAACAACGAGCGCAAGGCCCGGTTCATCGCGGCCGCCCTCTCCGGAGACACGTCCATTCGGCGGTTGGAGGATATGGGTGAGGGGCAGGCCAACCAGTTTGCTATGGCCAAGGCGATCGCCTCGGGCGATCCGCGTCTGATGCAGAAGGCAGGTCTGGAGGCAGACATTGCCCGCCTGGAGCGCCTTCGCGCGGCCCACATTGATGATGAGCACGCCGTTCGGCGGCAGATCCGCGATGCCGAGCGCGATATCGAATACGCGACCCGGCGCATCGGCGAGGTCGGCAAGGATATGCAGCGCCTCGTGCCGACGACCGGCGATGGGTTCAGCATGGTGGTCGGGGGCGACGTGTTCACGGAGCGCAAACTCGCCGGTCGTGCGCTGATGAAGGAAATCCTGACTCTCGTGCAGCTTCAGCAGGAGGGCGAAACCACTATCGCCTCCATCGGCGGTTTCGATTTCGAATATTCGGGCCAGCGTTTCGGCAAGGACGGTTACCGCTATGCCACCATGCTGATGCGCACCGGCGCCGATTGTGAAATCGAGCTGCCGGTGACCACTACGCCGCTTGGTGCGATTTCTCGCCTCGAGCATGCCTTGGCCGGCTTCGAGGGCGAGCAGGTACAATACCGCCAGCGTCTTGAGGATGCCGAGCTCAGGCTCACCTCCTATCGCTCGCGTCAGGGTGGCGAGTTCGGATTTTCTGGTGAACTGGCTGAGAAGCGCCGGCAGCTTGCGGAAATCGAAAACGATCTTGCGTCTTCGATTGATGGCCAGGATCCGCGTGCAGCCGCATAGCAGGCTCGATACAGGCTGCCGCTCATTGTCTCAGGCATTGACCGGCGGCAAAGGTTCAAGGTGGCTCGGGTGCAGGCGATGCAGGAGGCGCGCTGAACTGCTTAACATGTTGGATGCCGCGTTTCTGTCATGCTCGGCTCCGGCCAGCCAGACCACATGACGTTACGTCAAGAATCAGCTAACTGGATCATCGCGGCGGACCTGATTGGACCGTCCGGCTGGCGCCTGCCAGAGCCCCCCGCAAAAGCAGGCGCCGGCCTTTTAGCGCTTGAAAGATCGAGCAGTCATATTGTTTCGTCTTGTCCCCATCCAGAGGCGAGGCAGTTGCGACGGACGACACCAAAGGCGGCGCAAACCACACGTCCGTTGAGATAGTCGAGGCCATGGGCGAGTGGTTCGTCCGTGTTGTTGGGGACGGCGAAGAACTTACCCGGTCATTCGACCTGGAATCGTTCGCCCTTGCCTTCGCGGAAAGCCAGCGGATACGCCTAGGGCTTAAGGACTTCAAGCGGGTCTGACCCGACTTCCGCGTTCACACCATAGCCGCCTAAGTTCAGTTTGCTATTGATCCGTTGCGGGATGGCCCTATGTCGTGCCGATCAACTTCCGTTCTTCACCATAAGACGGCAAGACTAAAGTCTTGCACCACGCAAGCAAAGGTCTAACGTAACCGCTTTGGTTCCGTACTTGTCCGTTGGACGTTCCGTTATTTTAGCTAATCGGCATATAATAGGTCCGTCACTTAGATGGCTGATAGGCCGTCAGTTTTATTGGTCTACAGCAAAGCCGGGGCCAAAAAGAACGCATCAATTTCGGCGTCGCTCTTGCCCTACGCCGCAAAGCCAGATGCCATCATTGGCTTAGAATAGATCAGGCCCGGTTGCGTACTGGACATTGGTCAAATAGAGATGGGACAAATCAGACAAAAGGACCGACACATTGACAGAAGAATCCGACCACCGCGGCGCCGAACTAGCCGAGCTTACTGCGGAGATTGTGTCCGCCTACGTAAGTAAGAACCCTGTACCGGCTACCGGCCTGCCTGAACTAATCGCATCCGTGCACAAGTCTCTGTCCGGGCTTGGTACGCCGATCGCGCCTGTCGTTGAGCCGCAAACTCCCGCGGTCAACCCAAAGAAGTCGGTGACGCCAGACTTCATTATCTGTCTCGAAGACGGCAAGAAGTTCAAATCCCTGAAGCGTCACCTGAGCACGGACTTCGGGCTGACGCCGGACGCTTATCGCGAGAAGTGGGGCTTGCCGCGCGATTATCCGATGACGGCTCCGAATTACGCCGCTCAGCGTTCGCAACTGGCGAAGTCCATCGGGCTTGGGCGCAAGGCTGAACCCGTCGCACCAGCCAAGAAGGCACCCGCGAAGCGGAAAACCAAAGTGTCCGCCACCACCTGACGCTACGTAACGACTCAGCTATGTCAAGGCGCGGCGGATCCCAATCCCGCCCGTGGCCGGCGCCATTCGGATAAGCTTCAGCGAGGGCGCCGGCCTTTGTTCTTAGCGTGGCGGAACTCGCCGGGCGAAGAAACCCCAACCACCTCAGGCCCGGCGAGCCTAGACCTGATCAAAGTTCGCGATCAGGACCGGGATCAACCGGCACCACGTCCGAAGCAAGAGCAATGCCAGTACTTTGGTCCCGAAATGGGACAATGCCGGGTTCCCTCGCTAGCACCCGGGTTTCTCTTCAGAAAAACCAACGTAGAACAAAAACCCTGTGAGCTTTCGCCACGGAGCCGCCGCGCCAAGGCAGAGAACCGTTCTGCTTATCGCCATGCCCCGGTCTACGTCGCAGGGTTGAGGAAAGGAAAAACTTAGGAGGAATAAAAGCCGCTCGCAGATCGGGCGGGCCGCTGACGCTGGCGCTCAACCGCGCCGCTCGCAATCCCGGCCGCGTCGTCCTGCGCAGGGCTGTTAGCCCCGCTCGGCCAGCCGGGCAGGGATGCTCGGCCGCAGGTGCACCGGCCCGCCCGCTCCGCGGGCCGGGGGATGTCTTCAGGAAGAAGACGAGGAAGGACGCAGCGATCAGCGGTGTCCCGCAAAACCCTTGAAGGAGCATCCCCATGGAACTGAAGTTTGTCGACCCGCGCGCGCTGAAGGATAACCCTGACAAGGCGCGACGCTCGAAGTCGAGTCCGCAGGCCGACGCGCTGCTGCTGGCTACGATCCGTGCCGTCGGCATCGTGCAGCCGCCTGTCGTCGCGCTGGAGACCGATGGCGGCAATGGCTACGTCATCGATGCCGGCCATCGTCGGGTGAAGCAGGCGATCGCGGCCGGTCTCGAAGAGATCGCCGTGCTGGTGATCGAGAGGGCCGAGGATGGCGGCGCCATGCGCTCGCTAGCGGAAACGCTCGCTCACGAGCAGCTCAATCCCGTCGACCAATGGCGCGCCATTGAGCGGCTGGTCGCGCTCGGCTGGACCGAGGAAGCGATCGCCGTCGCTTTGGCGCTGCCCGTCCGCCAGATCAGGAAGCTGCGCCTGCTGGCCAACGTTCTGCCGGCCATGTTGGAGCAGATGGCCAAGGGCGACATGCCCAACGAGCAGCAGTTGCGCACCATCGCCTCGGCTTCGCTTGATGAACAGAAGGAGGTCTGGAAGAAGCACAAGCCCTCCAAGGCTGATCCCCAGGTGTCGTGGTGGAGCGTGGCGCAGGGCCTGACGAAGCGCCGCATGTACGCGCGCGACGCTAGCTTCGGTGACGATCTCGCCCAGGCCTACGGCATTGCCTGGGTCGAGGACCTGTTCGCTCCGGCCGACGAGGACAGCCGCTACACGACGGATGTCGAGGCCTTTCTTGGCGCCCAGCAGGAGTGGATGGCAAACGCTGTGCCCAAGCGTGGCGTGATCGTGGAAGCCGGTCAGTGGGGCGAGCCGAAGCTGCCGGCCAAGGCGGAGCGTCTGTACGGTAAGCCGTCGAAATCCGATCACACCGCCATGTATCTCGACCGCGACGGCAAGGTGCAGTCGGTCGCGTATCGTATGCCGGCGGTCAAAAAGTCCAAGGACAAGAATGGCGCTGATGTCGAGGCCGATGGCGATGATATGGTCGTTACGGCAAAGCCGCGTCCGGACGTGACGCGCAAAGGCATGGAGATGATCGGCGACCTTCGTACCGACGCACTGCATGAGGCGCTGTCGCGCGCACCGATCGAGGACGACACGCTGATGGCGCTGCTCGTTCTCGCCTTCGCCGGCCAGAATGTGACAGTGGCATCTGGTGCCCGCGACATCTCCTATTACGGGGCGGCTGGCCTCGGCGAACATGCCGCGCGCCTGTTCGACCAGGAGGGCAAGCTCGCGTTCGACATGGACACGCTGCGCATTGCCGTGCGTTCCCTGCTGATCGACGTTCTGGCCTGCAGGGAAAATCGCTCGGACAGCGGCGTTGTCGCCCGTGTCGCCGGCGACGTCATCGCCGCCGACAGCTTCCTGGCCAACATGGGGACGGAGGATTTCCTGTCATGCCTGTCGCGGCAGGCATTGGAAAGCGCCTGCGCGGATACATCCGTCCTGCCCCGTCAGAAGGTCAAGGATACCCGTGCGGCCCTTGTCGAGCATTTCAAGGAAGGCCGCTTCGTCCACCCGTCGGCGCGGTTTGGGCCCACTCCGGAAGGGCTGACCTCCTGGCTGAAGAAGAACGAGGCTAGGGAACAGCCTGACGACGGCACGCCGGAGGACCAGGACGAGCTCGACGGCGATGCGATCGTCGATCCTGCACATGACCATGTCGGCGACGATGATGCTGCGCAGGACGAGGACCTCACGGACGAACAGATCGAGCCTTACAAGGTGGCCGCCGAGTAGGCGGCTGCGCCTTACCTTTCCCCGAACGATCATTCCGCCGCCGGCACATCACCGGCGGCGGTTCTGTTTCCACCATGAGCACCACGGAGAAAACTATGTCCGCCCAATTGATCTATGACCTTGTTCCACTCGCATCCATCGTGACGTATTCCGACGGATCCCCACGCCCGCCAGAGCGGCATCGCAAGAAGCTCGCAGCCTGGGAAAATCGCAACGGCGGCGGTCGCCTGATCCGCAAACAGGCCGAGGCCCGCGTCGGCAGTACGACGCTGCCCGCCTCGATCACCCTGCACAAGGGCGACTATGGCAGTCAGGAAACCATTGTGCTGCGCGTCCACCAGACGTTTTCGGTGAACAGCGACCTGAAGTTTTCGGTCAAGCAGCGGCCCGCAATCGGCTCCGTCCTGGTGCTCGACCGCGCCGGCGACGATGCGGAGCTTGTCCATCTTGCCGCCAATCGCGCGGCCGCCGAGGAATGGCTGACCCGTCACGGCTATCCGAACGCCGTGTTTCAGCAGGTCGTGGCCGACACCGTAGCGGCGGACACCGTAGAAGGGAGGACGGCAGCATGACTGCGCGAACTTCTGAAACCCATGTCGTCGAACCCCCAGGTTCTCCGGAAGTTACTTTTGGCCGAAGCGCCGATGGGCTTTGCGTTGCCCTTGTCGGTGAGCACGCCTTCGCCATGGCTCCGGCCCGCGATGGCCGGCACTATCTTGTCACGGGCTGGCGTATCCGCCGGCCCATGGCCGAATGGACGCGCGGCGATTTCTACGGCCATGCCGATGAGCTTGCCGACGAGGCGGCGTTTCGCGCGCATGTCAAGGAGAGCGCCCTCCACCAGCAGCAGCGCGCGGCTCTCAGACGTCGCGAAATCCACTCCCGAGCCCACACGCCATGGGGAACGTCGCAGGGAGCGACCGTCTATGCCGAGGGCGTCGTGGCTCACTCAACGGCAGGCCATGGCGGGTTCCATCTGTCGGCGGAGCGAAATCGCAAAGTCCATCAGATGCTCCGTGCCAATGATGGCTGGTATGAAGAGGATTGCCATTGGGCGGCCGTCGCCCAAGCCTTCCCCCAACTCTTCACGGACTTCGAGAGGGCCTGTGCGGAAAAGTCGATACGCGACTGGTACCCGGATGCCTGGGAGGCGATCCACGGGAGGGTGCTCGAACCCGGCCAATCCGCGAAAAAGGACGAGCGGGCATTTTTCGAGAAGCATACCGATGACTGGGTCGTGGTGTCGGCGATCCGTTCCGGGCACCAGCCCGGTTTCACCGAGGTTATCGCGACCCCTGGCGGCAGGCGCGGAGCGGGCACGGAGGAACGTCGCTTTCTCGTTGCGACCGACGAATACCATGTCGGCCGCTTTGGATTCGTCATCGATGTTGCGCGCCATGGCGTCTATGGCGGGACCTCGAGTTTCATGGATTGGCAGGGGAGGGACACATAATGTCTGTCCCCGATCGCCGCGCACAGCTCTTTCGCATGGAGGAGGCTGGGCGCCACACACAGCGCCAGCTCGATATGATCGACCGGCAGATCATGAGGCAGATGACGGCGATCATTCCCCAGCTCAAGCTCCAGCGTATCGGCCACCGACGCCGAAACCCTGCTGATGCCCGGGCCTTTCTGGAACGGTATCGATCGAACCTTGCCGCGATCACACAGGAAAGGCCGCACGAAATCGATGCGCTCTCACGCAAACTGGCCAGGCAAGACGCTGCAATCGCAGCACTGCGTGACAGGATCCCGCAGGACCTGCTGCGTGCCTAATACTGGTGTCTGATCAGCGCTTGCGGACGAACTCCGTTCGCAACACCAGCCCCTTGATCGCATCATGCCGGCAATCGATTTCTTCGGGATTGTCGGTGAGACGAATCGACTTGATCACCGTGCCCTGCTTCAGGGTCTGGCCGGCACCCTTGAGCTTGAGGTCCTTGACGAGGACGACGGAGTCGCCGTCGGCGAGCACATTGCCGGCGGCATCGCGCACTTCAATTTTCCCGGCAGAAGCTGCAATGGCAGCCATCTCCGACGCTGGTCGCCATTCCCCTATTGCGTCGTCATAGACGTAGTCGTCGTTGTGACCGGTCATTGCTGCCCTCGTTTCGGAGTTGAACACGCTACGCTGCCAGCCCGACATGGGAGCAGGCCAAAGAGTTGATCCGCAGCGGCGGACCGGCGCAGCTCATCTATACCGGCAGGAGCCGAAGTTCAAACCGCTGACGTCCCTCGCGCAGCTTGGCGGGCAGGCGGATTGGCGGCGGGAATGAACACTGCATTTCCTCGCGCATGCCGATGTCCGAATTCATCCCTTGCCGGTCTTCCCGGCGGGTTTGCTGCGGTCTGAACCGGCGGCTGTCCGCTTCAAGGCCGCTATCGCGCCGCGGGGCGGCCGGATCCCGCCGATCTCGGCAAGGCTGGCCCGCGTCCCGCGCAGGGCCAGTGAAGAACTGACCCCGCTTGTCCGCAAGCCAACCTCGCTCGCCTGGCAGGCTCCGGACCCTGAAGCGTCCAGCTTCCGCCGGTTCCTTTTGACCGCACCCGCAGGAAAGACCGGCAAGGGCCGGAACACCTGAAGGGCATCGCTAGAAGGAAAGCTCAATGTCCAGTTCAACCCGCTCCACCAAGGCCAAGGCCCGCGTCGTCCAGCTCCGCAAGGGCACAACCCTCGAAATGGTCCGGCTCTGCTGCCCGGATGGCCACCAGGCCACCCTCATTTCCGAAAGCTTCGGCCTCTCCATCCTCGACAGTGACGGCATCCGTGAATTCCATGAGCGCAGTCTGATCGAAAGCGCCGATACGCTCTCCGAGGGCCTTTCCGAAAAGGCCATGCAGATCCACCTGCAAAGAATCGTCGGGTCCCATGTCGGCTCCGCCTTTGGAGCAGGCCAGTTCTACTCGAAGGCCGTCACCGAGGCGAAGGATGCCACGGCCAGGCTCGCCAATGACACCCGCGACGAGGACATTGACGGTCCGGTCGGCTTCGACAGCAAGGCCCAGCGCAAGCGCGAATTCGCCGCCGAAATGGGCCTTCAGGCACATGCCCTGCGCATGGCCGCCGAGGGCGCCGTTGCCGCCTACGAGCACATCGTCGGCGAGAGCTGGAAGCCCTACGAACGCCAGACCGAGAACCCCGGCCAGACCGTCAACCGGCAGGCAGCCGATCTCCAGATGGCGGCCCTTGGCTAACTGCCATCGGGCGGAGCTTCGGCTCCGCCCGATCTTCTCATACTGAGGCTGGTGTCCGTTCGGGAGCCGGCCTATTTGCTGTGCCAAAGGCACCCGGCTCAAAGATGGACACGGCAAGTGATTAAGACCGCGCCAATCGCGGCCGTCACGAATGATGGTCCTGCTCCGGTCCTCGTCCCGCGAAACGGCTGCGCCGTCCTCCACTGACGTTGCGGCCCGCAAGCGATGGTTCTCAGCTTCCCCATCGATCCTCCGCGGGTTCGCGGACCTGCGGTCCTGCGCTTGCGGACCTCGTGACGGCCGCGATTGGCGCGGTCTCGAATGGAGGTTTGAAATGGACAGGAACAACAACAAGCCCCGCGTCGACATCTACGCGAAAATCACCGATCGTATCGTCGCGGATCTGCAGAAGGGCGTGCGTCCCTGGGTCAAACCGTGGAGCGTTGCGAACTCGACCGGTCGCATCACACGGCCGCTCCGTCACAACGGCCTGCCGTATCAAGGGATCAATACACTGCTTTTGTGGTCGGAGGCGGTCGCGAGGGGCTTTGTCTCTCCGGTCTGGATGACGTTCAAGCAGAGTGCGGAGCTCGGGGGTCATGTTCGCAAAGGCGAGACCGGCTCCATGGTTGTTTACGCCAGCCGGTTCACTACGACCGAAACCGACGCGCATGGCGAGGAAGTCGAGCGGGGTATTCCGTTCCTCAAGGCCTACACGGTGTTTTGCGCCGACCAGATTGAAGGTCTGCCGCCGCACTATCATGCGGCACCAGAGCCTGCCGCCGATCCTGTCCAGCGCATCGAGCATGCTGACCGTTTTTTCGACAACACCGGAGCGGTTGTGCGGTATGGCGGAGACAAGGCCTATTATTCTCCCTCTTCCGACCATGTGCAGTTGCCGTCACCGGAATTTTTCCGGGATATGGCTTCATTTGTCGCTACGAGAGCGCATGAGACCCTGCATTGGACATCGGCTCCTCACCGGCTGAACAGGGACCTCAGCCGCTACCACAAGGACCGCACGGATCGCGCGCGCGAAGAATTGCTCGTGGAGTTGGGTGCTGCAATGCTCTGCGCGGACCTCGATATCGTCCCCGAGCTCGAGCCGAGGCCCGATCATGCCGCCTATATTCAGGGCTGGGCCAGCCTGCTGGGCAGCGACAAGCGGGCGATCTTTCAGGCAGCCGCCCACGCACAACGCGCGGTCAATTATCTCCACGAATTCCAGCCGCAGGCGGAAGAATTGGGGAGGGCGGCCTGATGTTACGCTCTCCGCTGTTGCAAGGGGAGAGCGCCGAGCCCTCCCCGATCCGCTTTCGCGTCATCAGTCTGGGCGCCGGAGTGCAATCGACCCCTTCGTCCTGATGGCGGCACACGGTTATTTTTGCCCTATATTCGCCGATACTTGCTGGGAAGCGGCCGTGTCTACGACCATCTTCGCTGGTTGCCTCGCCGAATGTGCTGCCCTTTGCGCGAAATCTCCCCAACGTCGCTGAGGGCAAGCATCGGGCATCGATTCCCGCTTTACCCCGGCACCGTCGACCGGGATTTCCATGCGGATAAGCCGAGCCGCGAGACCATAGAGAAGCGCATAACTCGGCGGGATTGCCTCAACTAGGTCGACATCTTGACGTGGCCGGCTAAGGCCAGCTCGACCTTTGGCCAAATGAAGGATGTGCGGCGTGTGATGGTCCAGTTTGGCAAGCGTCGTTCGCTCGGCAGAGCACATCAGGGTGAGGCCCCGCCTTGCGGCTGGCCCCGTTCGGGCGGTAACCCGGGGCCGAACCCTGATCAGCCGGCTGGTGCCGGTGTCCAGCCCAAAGATGGCTATCGATGTCCGCTATGCGGCCGCTCCTGCTTGAACAGCAGATTATCGGGCTCCTGGGACTCGCCTCGCGGCCCGTCATCGTTCGGCCGATATCAGGAGGCGGGTGCGTCTCTTTCCGAGCTATCCGTCGTTCTACAATGACGCGTGACGGGGACGGCCAGCTTGATGATGCCTGACGTTAGTCGAAGTTGCGGTAATCATTCCGATGGGAGCTCGACCGTCGTCTGGCCGGCGGTTTCATGGAAAGGCCCACCACCTGCGTCCTCGATGGGGCTGGTCTGACCGAAGGCCGTCTTCGCTTCGCTGCGCCTCGTTCTTAAACCCGCAACAGCCGGTCGCGACTTTCTTCCCCTGGCGGATGCGCCGCCATTCCGCGCGGAACAAGAAAGCCTCCCCCTGGCTGCCCTTCACTGTCGTTGCGGCCCTAAGGACCACCCCCATTCGGGCCGCCCAAGGGGGCCCCCGGGGGTTGGGGCCCCTACCCACCCCGGCAACCGCCCCCCGAGACGGAGAGAGGGTGGCGGGCCCCCGCACCAAAGGACG
>NZ_JAMYLA010000063.1:0-33662 GCF_040317725.1 Mesorhizobium sp. M1396
CGGTCAATCCGAGCCGACCAAGAGACCGATCCTCCCTCAATCAGATGGCCTTCATATATGAATAAATTTCCCCGGACAGCCCTGCCTTGCGGGGGAGATGTCCGGCAGGACAGAGGGGGGTGTGAAGGATCGCTACAGAACCGGTTTACCCCTGCGCCGCCGCATCTTCCTCGCCGCGACATCAGCCCGCTATCCCCCCAGCGCCTGATCCAGATCCGCGATAAGATCATCGCCATCCTCGATGCCCGCCGACAGCCGCACCAGCGAATCCGAAATGCCGATCTCCGCCCGCTTTTCAGCCGGAATAGACCCATGCGTCATCAATGCCGGGTGCTCGATCAGGCTCTCCACCCCGCCGAGGCTTTCGGCGAGCGTGAACAGCTGCGTGCGCTCAAGGAACTTCTTGGTGCCGGCAAGGTCGCGATCCAGCACGGCTGATATCATGCCGCCGAAGGCATGCATCTGCCGCCTGGCGATCTCATGCTGCGGATGGCTGGCGAGGCCGGGATAGATGACGCGGCGCACGTCCTTGCGTCCTTCCAACCACGTGGCGATCTTGAGGCCATTCGACGAATGACGCTCCATCCTGAGCGCCAGGGTCTTCAGGCCGCGCAGCGCCAGAAAGCTGTCGAACGGGCCTGAAATGGCGCCGATGGCGTTCTGCAGGAATTTCAGCTGGGCGGCCAAATCCTTGTTGTCGCCGACAACAGCCACGCCGCCGACCATGTCGGAATGGCCGTTGAGATATTTGGTCGTCGAGTGCACGACGATGTCGATGCCGAGCTCCAGCGGCCGCTGAATATAGGGGCTGCAAAACGTGTTGTCGGCGACCGTGAGAACCCCCTTGCGCCTAGCGAGGGCCGCGACGCCTTCGAGGTCGACGATGCGCAGCAGCGGGTTGGTCGGCGTCTCGACCCAGAGCATTTTCGTTTCCGGGCGGATTGCCGCCTCGACTGCAGCAAGATCGGTGAAGTCGACGAAACTGACCTGCAGATTGGCCGAGCGTTTTCGCACCCGCTCCATCAAGCGGAAGGAACCGCCATAGATGTCGTCGGTGGCGACGATATGGGCGCCGGAATCGAGCAGCTCCAGAACGGTGGCGATCGAGGCCAGGCCGGACGCGAAGGCGAAGGCGGCCGAGCCGCTTTCGAGGTCGGCCACGGCGCGCTCGAAGGCAAAGCGGGTCGGGTTCTGGCTGCGGGCATACTCAAAGCCCTTGTGCAGGCCGGGCGACTGCTGGGCAAAGGTCGAGGTGGCGTAGATCGGCACCATCACCGCGCCGGTCAGCGGATCGTGGCTCTGGCCGCCATGGATGGTGCGCGTCGAGAAGGCCAGGCGGTTCTTGCCGGGTGGTGAAGTCATCGTGCGCGCCTCAGATGGTTGATCAGGTCGATGCGGGTAATCAGGCCGACGAACTCGTCGCCGTCGAAGATGATGGCGACCTCATTGCGGTCGAACACCGGCAGCAGCGCATCCAGCGTCTGGCTGGCCTGCAGCGTGTGCAAATTGGAGGTCATGGCCGTGCGCACCGGGGCGTTGAAACGCTCCCAGCGGCCGTCATAGGGGCCGTCGACCTTGGCCAGGATATCGCTTTCGTCCACGATGCCGACGAGCTTGCCATTGTCGAGCACCGGCAGCTGCGAAACATCGGAGCGGCGCATGCGGCCATAGGCGTTGAGCAGGCTTTCGTCCGGCCCGACATAGACGGTGTCGCCGGTGCGGTGCGAGCGCATCACCAGGTCGCGCAGATCGCCATGCTGCTCGTGCTCGGCCAGGCCCTGTTCGGCCAGCCAGAAATCGTCGAACACTTTCGACAGATATTTGTTGCCGCTGTCGCAGACGAAGGTGACGACCCGTTTCGCGGAGGTTTGCTCGCGGCAATAGCGCAGGGCCGCCGACAGCAGCGTGCCCGACGACGAGCCGGCCAGGATGCCTTCCTTGGACAGGAGGTCGCGCACGGCCAGCATGCTCTGCTTGTCGGGAATGGAGTACGCCTTTTTCACCAGCGACAAATCGGCATTGGGCGGCACGAAATCCTCGCCAATGCCTTCCACGGTCCAGCTGCCGGCCTCCTCCATCTTGCCGGTCTTGATCAGCGGCGCCAGCACAGAGCCGACCGGATCGGCCAGCACCATCTCGGTCTTCGGCGAGACCTTGGCGAAGTAGCGGCCGAGCCCGGTCAGCGTGCCGCCCGAGCCGACGCCGACGACCACCGCGTCGACGTCACCGTCGAGCTGCGAAAAAATTTCCGGACCGGTGGTGGTTTCATGTGCCAGTGGGTTGGCAGGGTTGGCGAACTGGTTGGCATAAAAGGCGCCGGGCGTTTCCGCCGCGATCTTCTCGGCCATGTCCTGGTAATATTCCGCATGGCCCTTGCCGACATCGGAGCGCGTCATGCGCACCTCGGCGCCGAGCGCGCGCAGATGCTGGATCTTTTCGCGCGACATCTTGTCGGGCACGACCAGCACGATGCGGTAGCCTTTGGGGATGCCGACCTGGGCGAGGCCGAGGCCGGTATTGCCGGCGGTCGCCTCGACGATGGTGCCGCCGCGCCGGAGCTTTCCCTCTCTCTCGGCCGCGGCGATCATCGACAATGCGATGCGGTCCTTGATCGAGCCGCCGGGGTTCTGGCTTTCGAGCTTGATGAACAGCCGGCATTTGCCGGCGTCGAACTTGGTCAGCTCGACCACCGGCGTCTGGCCGATCAGGTCGAGAACCGACTTATAGGGCGGACGCAGGCGCGACAACGCGTCGGCCGCGGCGATCTCGTGCTCGCTCATATCGATGCTCCATGACCAAGCGACCGCCTCGAGGCAGAGCGGCAGCGTATCCTCTTTTCCAGCCCTTTGCTGTCGGAAAGAAGATAGATCGTGCCAATCAACCGGCCAGATGCGGAATGAAATTCCTCCTCAACCTCGTCATCCTCGGGTCTGCGCCGCGTCGCTTCGCTCCTTGCTTCGCCCTAGGATGACGAAACCATAGCACCGCTGCCTCAGCCCAACAGCCGCTTGCTCAACCTCGCACACTGCACGCGGATGTCCGGGATGGCGTCGATCTCGAAGAAGGTGCCGCGCGTCAGCGGGCCGACGGCGAGGATCTTGTTGGACACGCTGCCGTCGCCGGCGATGATCGCGCAATTGGCCGACACGTCGAGGCCGATGCGCAGCGGATCCGGCCGCGCCAGGCCGCGATCGACCAGCGAGCGCACGACGCTGTTCGACGAGGTCGAGATGTCCCTGACGATACCAGAGCAATCATAGATGCGGGCGACCTCGAATGTCTCGAGGCGCTGGGTGTGGCGCGACTGGATCTGGACGGTGAATTCGCCATTCTTGGCGATGTCCACGACGCGGCCGGCGACCAGGCGGATGCGGCCGGATTGCACGGCTTCCGTCACCCTCGCATAGACCTCGGGCGCCATGCGATGGCGATGGATGTCCCACCAGGCCTTGGTATGCTCGACGAAGCGGCGCTTGGCGGAAGCCGGCCAGTTCTGCCAGATCTTCTGGTTGAACGGCCGCAGGCCGTCGACGACGTCGCGCCAGTCGATGCCGGCCTTCTGGTTTTCCTTGATCAGGTCGCGGAACCAGCCGACGAAATAGGACAATTGGGTGCCGAGCGGAATGTCGGCGACGTCGAGCTTGATCGGATTGCCCTTGCGATGCGGCGAGGGCAGCAGGCCGCGCCGCGATACGGCTATGATGTCGCCGCGATGGCCACGCTGTTCCAGCGCCAGGAAGGCGTCGACCATGCTCAGGCCGGTGCCCAGCACCATGACGCTCCTGTCGGGGGGGAGCGCGGTGTCGGCTTCCGAGCCCATCCTGATGGCATGGCCTTGCGCCGGCTCCTCGTCATGGCCGGTCGCCAGCACGGCCAGATGCGCAACGACGCTGGTGCCATTGGCCAGCGCGGCCTCGACGCCGGAAGCGGTGGGCGTGATCGAAAGGCTTTCCTCGTGGATCAGACGCAGACGGCCACTCTGCTTTTCACGCGCCTCCAGCTCGTCTAGCAACTCGCCGAGATAACGGGCGTAGATGCTGCGCGGCGCGTAGACCGGCGCCTGGTCCTGACTTGCCAGGCCGCGCTCCAGCAGCCAGCGCCAGAAATTGCCGGGATCGTCGGCATAGGCGCTCATGCCGGCGGCACTGACATTGAGCACATGCGCCGACAGCAGCGTCGAATAGGCGATGCCCTGGCCGAAATGCGGGCGCTTTTCGATCAGCGTGACGCGCAGGTCGGGATTGGGCGATTTCAGCAGATGCGCGGCCAGCACGACGCCACTGGCACCGCCGCCGACGATGATGATCGAGTTGGCGCGCCCGGTCATAGGCCTGCCCGCAACGTGCGCGGCGCCAGTGTCAGGCCTGGACCTTCACGCCGATCGCCAGGTCGATATCGCCCGCGACCGGAAGGTCTTCGAGGGCGATGTCGCGCATCTCGGCGAGGCTGCGCTGATCGAGCACCTCGGCGATCGCCTGCCGGACCTCGAGCATCAGATGTCGGACTTGGCATGTCGCCTCGTTGCAATCTTCACAGCGCTGGTACTGGGTGCGGCTGGCGCAAGGAATCGGCGCCAGCGGCCCATCGAGGACGCGCACGACATGGCCGACCTTGATCTCGTCGGCGGGGCGCGCCAGGCGGTAGCCGCCATCCTTGCCCTTGCGGCTCTGGACGAAGCCGGCATTGCGCAGCTCGCCCAGGATGGCGTCGAGAAACTTCTTCGGGATGTTGTTGCCGATGGCGATGTCGTTGACGAAGGCGAGCTGTCCGGCCGGCAATCGCGCGAGGTGGACGAGCGCCTTGAGGCCGTACTTACCCTTTTTCGTGAGCATGAAATCAAAATTTCTCTGTCATGCGACGGCATGGAACCATCGATTGCCCAACGCCTGGTGGGCGTCCCCGCCGCGTCCAGACTGCCATGACACATAAATTCTAGTGACATGATGTACAAGCCGAGGAATGTTGATTTTGCTTCGTTTTCAAGCCGCTGCGGCCATTTTGACCAGCCTTTGTGCCCTTAAGAGCACAAAACTGCGCTTCGACGGCAGCGGGATGGCAAATGGTCCTCCAGGGCTGGATGTGGCTGGCATCGACTGACGCGACGGCGAAAGCCGATCCATGCCGCTAGCGATCATGATGATGTGGTGGCCGCTCATCGTCGACTCCAACTACCTCATGTCGATAAGAATACTATACTTACCCCCGAACACGTGGAAGATGTTTTCGAATCGAGGGCTGTTCGAGGCATGGATTTGCCTGATTTGGGTCGATGGAGGAATTTAGGTTCGTGATCGGCGGCGCAGAATTGAGAGGCTGGCGGGACAGCACCCCCCTCTGCCCTGCCGGGCATCTCCCCCGCAAGGGGGGAGATTGGCAGCTTCGGCGCTCCGCTCTTCTTGCAACGGTGGAGATTGGCGAAAGCCGGGATGACAGCCGATCTCCCTCCTTGCGGGGGAGATGTCCGGCAGGACAGAGGGGCGTGCTGTCCCGCCGGCATTAAAAGGTTCGCCCTGCGCGACGCCTGATGTTTGCCCGCCGTAGCTGCCCTATCCGCCTCGCCACCTCACCACCGACGACTTTTTTCTAACAAGCCCGCCTTCGTTGGAAGGATTTAACTCTACAAGAGCGATAGAATTAGCTGACTATCATGGGGCATTCCGATTTTTCTCTTCTCAGGAGCCCTTCATGTCCACCATTTCGCGACGCATTGTTCTGCTCTCGTCGGCGGCACTTGCCGGTGCCGCCTTCCTCGGCCCGGCCCTTGCCGACGACCTCAAGATCACCATCGGCTACCAGACGGTGGTCGAACCCTCGAAGGTGCCGCAGGCCGACGGCGCCTATGAAAAGGCGACGAAGGCGGCGATCGATTGGCGCAAATTCGATTCCGGCGCCGATGTCATCGCCGCGGTCGCATCCGGCTCGGTCGACATAGGCTATGTCGGCTCGAGCCCGCTGGCGGCGGCGGCAAGCCGCGAGCTGCCGATCCAGACCATCTTCGTCGTCGGCCTGATCGGGCAATCCGAGGCGCTGGTGGCGCGCAACGGCGCCGGTATCGAGAAAGTCGCCGACCTCGCCGGCAAGAAAGTCGCCGTGCCTTTCGTCTCGACGACGCATTACAGCCTGCTCGCCGCGTTGAAGCACGAGGGCGTCGATCCGAAGTCGGTCGAGATCCTCAACCTGCGGCCACCGGAGATCGCGGCGGCCTTCTCGCGCGGCGATATCGACGCGGCCTATGTCTGGGATCCGGCACTCGGGCAGATCAAGACGACGGGCAAGGTTGTGCTGGATTCCTCGCAGGTCGCGGCCTGGGGCGCGCCGACCTTCGACGCCTGGATCGTGCGCACCGACTTTGCCGAAAAGAACCCCGAGGCCGTGCGCGACTTCGTCAAGGTAACGGGTGCGGCCTATTCCGAATTCCTCGCCAAGCCTGATGCGTGGTCGGTTTCGTCGCCACAGGCGGCCGCGATCGCCAAGCTCACCGGCGCCAAGCTGGAAGAGGTGCCGCAGCTGCTCAAGGGCTATGTCTTCCCGACGCTGGAAGAGCAGGCTTCGGACAAATTCCTCGGCGGCAGCACGGTCAAGGCGATCGAAGCGGCGTCCGCCTTCCTCAAGGAGCAAGGCAAGATCGACGCCGTGCTGCCGGACTATTCGAAATATGTGTCGTCGAAATACGTCACCCAGGCGCTGGCCTCGAACTGAGCGCCTGACACCAACTGAACGCGCGCGGATCTTCTTCCCTGACGCCGCGTGCTGCCTGCCCCGGAACCGCTGACGAGGAGCTGTTCCAGGGCAGTCGGATTTTCCTTCCAAATCGGCGAGGCACCCATGCCGCATCTCGTACTGGACAAGGTCTCGATCCAATATGACGGCCAGGCAGCACCGGCCGTCGAACGGGTTTCGATCGATATCGCCAGGGGCGACTTCGTCGTGCTGGTCGGCCGTTCCGGTTGCGGCAAGACCTCGCTGCTCAATGTCGCCGCCGGCCTTGTCGCGCCGGCGCGTGGGCGCGCCTCCATCAACGGCAGGCCGATCACAGCACCTAGCTCGGACCGGGCGGTGGTGTTCCAGAACGATGCGCTGTTTCCGTGGCTGACCGCGCGCGAAAACGTTGCCTTCGCGCTGCGGCTGCGCGGTGTCAGACCGGCCGAGCGGGCGCGCCGCGCCGATGAACTTTTGGCGCTGGTGAAGCTCACCGACGCCGGCGACAAGCACATCTGGGAGCTTTCCGGCGGCATGCGCCAGCGCGTCGGCCTGGCTCGCGCCCTGGCCGCCGAACCCGAATTCCTGCTGCTCGACGAGCCGCTTGGCGCCCTCGACGCGCTGACGCGCGAGCGCATGCAGACGACGCTGCTCGATCTGTGGACGGCAAGCGATGTCGGCGTGCTGATGGTGACGCACGGCATCGAGGAGGCGCTGGTCCTCGCAACCCGCATCGTCGTGCTGGCGCCCGGCCCGGGCCGCGTGGTGCGGAGCTTCGAGCCTGGTTTCTCCAGGCGCTACGCGGCCGGCGAGGCCATTCGCACTATCAAGGCCGACCCGGCTTTTGCCACGGCTCGAGGCGAACTGACCGATGCGATCTTCGAAGGAGAGGCGGCATGACCGTTACCTCCTACACGGAACGGTCGGAACACAAGATCGACGAAGCGGACGGCCTGTCGGTGCCATGGTCGCGGCCCAGCCCGAAGCGCAAAGGCATTTCGGCGCGGGCGGTCAGCGCGGTCACCATCCTGATGGTGTTGGCCCTGTGGGCGCTGTCGGCCCGCCTGCAACTGGTGTCGCCGGTGTTCCTGCCCTCGCCGCTCGCGGTATGGACCAAATTCATCGTCGTCGCTCGCGACGGCTTCGTCGATGCGACGCTGCTGCAGCATGTCGTCGCCAGCCTGGGCCGAGTCTTTGCCGCGCTGGTCGCCGCCATCCTCGTCGGCGTGCCGGTTGGTCTGGCCATCGGCATCAGCACGGTAGGACGCGGCATCTTCGATCCGCTGCTGGAATTCCTGCGGCCGATCCCGCCGCTCGCCTATCTGCCGCTGGTCATCATCTGGTTCGGCATCGGCGAGCCGTCGAAGATCCTGGTCATCGCGATCGCGATGCTGGCGCCGGTGGCATTGTCGACCGCGTCCGGCGTTCGCGGCGTCTCGCAGGAGCGCATCAACGCGGCGCGCTCGCTTGGCGCGACACGAGGACAGGTAGTCCGCCACGTCATCCTGCCCAGCGCGCTGCCCGCGATCCTGACCGGACTGCGCATCGCGCTCGGCGCCGGCTGGTCGACCCTGGTCGCCGCCGAACTGGTAGCGGCGACGCGCGGGCTTGGCTTCATGATCCAGTCGGCCGCCCAGTTCCTCGTCACCGACGTGGTGGTGATGGGCATATTGGTGATCGCGGCCATCGCCTTCGTGCTCGAATTCACCATCCGCAGGATCGAACGGGTGCTTGTCCCGTGGGCGGGACGGGAGTGATTGGAACCGGAAGAGCAGGAGAGGATCACGATGACCCATTCCACCGCCGTGCTGTTCGCCCAGGTCGGCAACTGGCTTCTCGCCCGGACCAGGGAAAGCCAACCGCTTGAACAGCAACCGAAATCGCCCGCGCCGGTGCGCTGGGACGCCGAGCGCGACCGGCTGCCGCCACGCGACGAGAGTTTTTACTGGGCCTGGCAATATTGGTCGCAGTGAGGGGCGGCGGGTGCTTGGCGAGTTGATCGCCATTTAGCCCAATCGGACGCCTCGAGGCTGGCCGAAACAACCCTTCCCTTCGTCATCCTAGGGCGAAGCAAGGAGCGAAGCGACGCGGCGCAGACCCTAGGATCCATGCCGTGACATTTGTCATAGAATGCGGCGGATCAAAATGGCGCTTGTGCGCGTACCGACGCTCGCTACCCTGAAACCATGACCGGTTACGTCTATATGACCGCAAGCCAGAAGCGCGGCACGATCTATATCGGCGTCACCAACGATCTTGGTCGCCGCATGCCGGAGCACAAATCAGGCACCGGCTCACGCTTCACCAGCCATTACGGTGTGCAGCGGCTGGTCTGGTACGAAGAGTATTTCGACATTACCGACGCCATCCAGCGCGAAAAATCACTGAAGCGCTGGCCACGACAATGGAAGGTAGGCGCTCGGTCCCTTGCACCGCCGGAGCGTAGCATCACCGTCACGGCATGGATCCTAGGGTCTGCGCCGCGTCGCTGCGCTCCTTGCTTCGCCCTAGGATGACGAAGCGATGGGCTGCCGCAGAAAACAATTCCATCTGCCCTAACGAACTCGCAAAATCATTCCTCTACTAAGTTTATAGAACTACCTAGCCTGATCCCATCTTCCAACCGGCGAGCCATTTTCCCGGCGCCGGTGCCCATCGAAGGAGAGGGTCATGTTCAATCTTACCAAGCACTTCAATCTGACCAGACGTATTTTCGGCATCGGGCTGCTGGCGGCAAGCGTTGCCGTGTCGTTCGGCGCCGCCGCGCAGGAGCTGAAGCAGTTCAGCATCGGCTATCAGAAGACCGGCCTGCCGGTGATCGCCAAGCAGCAGCAGGTGATCGAAAAGGCGCTTGAAGACAAGGGCGTCACCGTCAAATGGGTCGAGTTCACCTCCGGGCCGCCGCTGGTCGAAGCCCTCAACGTCGGCGCCATCGATGCCGGATGGACCGGCGATGCGCCGCCGATCTTCGGCCAGTCGGCTGGCGCCAATATTGTCTATGCGGCGGCACTGCCGTCGAATGGCGAGGGCGAGGCGATCTTCGTCAAGCCGGCCTCGCCGATCCAGTCGGTCGCCGACCTGAAAGGCAAACGCGTCGGCGTCGGCAAGGGCACCAGTGCGCACAATCTGCTCGTCGCCGCGCTGGAAAAGGCCGGCATTCCGTTCGACCAGATCACGCCGGTCTATCTGAGCCCCGCGGATGCGGCCGCCGCCTTCGCCAGCGACCAGATCGACGCCTGGGCCGTCTGGGATCCGTTCTTCGCCATCGCCGAAACCCGCTACCAGCCGCGTGTGCTGGCCCGCTCCAGCGAGGTGCTCAGGGTCAACACCTATTTCCTCGCCAACAAGGATTTCGCCAAGGCGCACCCCGAGATCGTCACGACGACGATCGCGGCCCTCGGCGAGGCGGCGAAATGGGCCGACCAGAACCGCGACAAGGTGGCCGAGGCGCTGCACGAGGTGACCGGTGTGCCGCTCGACGCGCAGACGATCGCCGCCAACCGCACCAAATTCGGCATCATTCCGATCACCGACGAGATCGTCGCGGGCCAGCAGGCGACCGCCGACCGCTTCTTCAAGCTCGGGCTGATCCCGAAGGCGGTCCGCATTTCCGACGCGGTGTGGACCGCGCCAGGCAATTGATTTTCTCTCCGACGGTGCCGGGCGAGAACGCCCGGCGCCGTTCGACGTTTGCACCTTCCAAGAGGCCAGACATGACCGCGCCAGCCAGCACCGCACCGCTCGCTTTCTTCTGGTTCATCCCGACGCATGGCGACGGCTCCTATCTCGGTTCCGAGGAGCAGCAGCGGCCGCCGGAGTTCGGCTACTTCAAGGAGATCGCGCAGGCGGTCGACAGGCTTGGCTTTCCCGGCGTGCTGTTGCCGACCGGACAAAACTGCGAGGATTCCTGGATCACCGCGACGGGCCTTGCGACGCTCACCGAAAAACTGAAATTCCTCGTCGCGCTGCGGCCGGGCGTGACGCTGCCAACCTTTGCCGCGCGCCAGACGGCGGCCCTCGACCGGCTGAGCAATGGCCGGCTTCTGCTCAATGTCGTGGTCGGCGGCAATCCGACCGAGCTCGCCGGCGACGGCGTCTTCCTGCCGCATGACGAGCGCTACGCCCAGGCGCATGAATTCCTGACCATCTGGCGCGGACTGGTGTCGGGCGAGCGCGTCAATTTCGACGGCAAATATTACCGCGTCGAGAATGGCCGCCTCGACCTTTTGCCGCGCCAAGAGCGGCCGCCGCTTTATTTCGGCGGGTCGTCGGATGCCGGGCAGGATCTCGCCGCCGATCTGGTCGACATGTACCTGACCTGGGGCGAGCCGCCGGCGCAGGTGGCCGAGAAGCTCGCTGCGGCACGCAGGAAAGCGGCGCTGCGCGGCAGAAAACTGCGCTTCGGCATCAGGCTGCATTTCATCGTGCGCGAGACCGAGGAGGAAGCCTGGCGCGCCGCCGACCGGCTGATCAGACACGTCACCGACGCCCAGATCGAAAACGCGCAGGCGCGTTTCCTCACCCAGATGGACTCGGTCGGCCAGCGTCGCATGGCCGAACTGCATGGCGGCCGTCGCGACAGGCTGGTGGTGTCGCCCAATCTGTGGGCCGGCGTCGGGCTGGTGCGCGGCGGCGCCGGCACGGCTCTGGTCGGCACGCCGGAGCAGATCACCGAGCGCATCCGCGAATATCAGGCGATCGGCATCGATACCATCATCGGCTCCGGCTATCCGCATCTCGAGGAAGCCTACCGCGTCGCCGAGCTGCTATTCCCAAAACTCGGGCTCGGCACCAGGCGGCAGGGGGCGCATGAGAACATCGCCAACGAATTCTCGGTCGGCTTCCATGGCGCCAACCGCCTGCAGGCCTCGTCATGAGCTTTGGCGCAGGCCTCCGCGGCAATGGCATCGGCTGGCTGCTGCCGGCGCTGGTGATCGCCGGCTGGGAGATTGCATCACGGGCGGGCGTCATGCCGGCCAACGTGCTGCCGGCGCCAAGCGCCGTCGCCGAGGCCTTCTGGCGGCTGACGCTGTCGGGCGAACTGATCCGCAACATCGGCATCAGCACCGCACGCGCGCTTGCCGGCTTCGCCGTCGGCGGCTCGATCGGCTTTGCGCTTGGGCTCGCCAACGGATTGTCGACGCTGAGCCGCGGCCTGACCGACACGACGCTGCAGATGATCCGCAACATTCCGCACCTGGCGCTGATCCCGCTGGTCATTCTGTGGTTCGGCATCGACGAGGAAGCAAAGCTGTTCCTGGTGGCGCTCGGCGTGTTCTTTCCGATCTACGTCAACACGCTGCTCGGCATCCAAAGCGTCGATCCGCAGCTGGTCGAGATGGGCCGCGTCTACGGCATGGATCGCCGCGCCCTGTTCTTCCGCGTGATCCTGCCTGGCGCGCTGCCGGCGATCTTCGTCGGCCTGCGCTATGCCTTGGGCATCATGTGGCTGACGCTGATCGTCGCCGAAACCATCTCGGCCAGTTCCGGCCTCGGCTACATGGCCATGCAGGCGCGAGAATTCCTGCTGATCGATGTCGTCGTGCTGTCGATCCTGATCTATGCGCTGCTCGGCAAGCTCGCCGACAGCCTCGCCCGCCTGCTCGAGCGGCTGTCGCTCGGCTGGCATCCGGCCTTCCAAAACGAATGAGATATTGCCCATGACAGCCGCCAGCCTGACCGCAGCCCGCTCCTTCGTTGCCACGCCGGCGCGGCCGATAGGCTCGGTCGAAGGACAGCGGGCCTTTGCCTTCAGGCAAGTCGGCAAGCGCTTCGGCGACAAGATCGTGCTCGACGGCATCGATCTGGATGTGCCGGCCGGGCAGTTCCTTGCCGTCATCGGCAAGAGCGGCTGCGGCAAGAGCACGCTGCTCAGGCTGCTGGCCGGGCTCGACCGGCCGACATCAGGATCGCTGACATTCGGAGTGGAAGAGGAAGGCCACGGCCGCACCCGCTTCATGTTCCAGGAACCACGGCTGTTGCCCTGGGCCAGCGTGGTGAAAAACGTGCAGGTCGGGCTGACCGGGATAGCTTCCGGCGCGGAGGCGCGCCAACGCGCGCTCGACATTCTCGGCGCGGTCGGGCTTGCCGATCGTGCCGACGAATGGCCCTCGGTGCTGTCCGGCGGCCAGAAGCAGCGCGTGGCGCTGGCCCGGGCGCTGGTCGGCCACCCGCAGATCCTGGCGCTCGACGAGCCGCTAGGCGCGCTCGACGCGCTGACCCGCATCGAGATGCAGCAGCTTCTGGAGCGCATCTGGCTGGCGCAGAAGTTCACCGCCGTGCTGGTCACGCATGATGTCGCCGAGGCGGTCGCGCTCGCCGATCGGGTCGTGGTGATCAGCGAAGGCCGGATCGCGCTCGATCTGGATGTGCCCGTGGAGCGGCCACGCCGGCGCGGTTCCGTCGAGCTTGCGCGGCTCGAGGGCAAGATTCTGGACCGGCTGTTCGGGTAAGGCTGTCGGGGCAGAAGCAGTTCAACGTTCGGAATTTGGCCGAGGCCTCCCCGACTTCGTCATCCACGGGCGGAGCGGAAGCGAAGACCCGAGGATACATGCCGTGACCTTGGCCGAAGTATGCAGCAGAGCAGAATTCTCCACCGTGACGACGCGTTTGAGTCGCGGCATGGATCCTCGGGTCTGCGCTGCGTCGCTGCGCTCCTTGCTCCGCCCGTGGATGACGAAGGGATGGGCGTTTTCGCCAATTGCAACCGGCGGCTCCGCACGATCCTTCGCGATGCCGAGGCGACGGATCGCCAGCGCTTCCCATCGCAGCTTACCCTCCTGACCGGTTCGCCCACACCAGCCCAATCAGGCCGACCAGCATGGTGACGAGGCCGATATAGAGCCATTGCGACTGGCCGGTCATGAAGCTGCCGCCGATCACGCCAACGCCTTGCAGCGACCACAGCGCACCAATGGCCAGCACAACCAACGCCAGCAGATTTTTGGTCAGTCTCATTGATGGATCTCGCTTTCAAAGTCGATCGGTTGCGGGGTTGCGGCCACGATGAAAGAGCCAAAGGAAGGGACCCGATCGCGCGCACTTCTACTTGGATATCAACGTTCGATCTTGTCAAACAAATCCCGGATATCGTGTCGAAGATCATGATCAATTGATCAGCGCGCGCTGGAAAATCCCTGACAGACTGTTACCCAGTGACTCCAAACGTGTGCCATCGCCACGGAACCGACAGATGATTGCCGCATTTCCCGCCTTATTTGGCTCCTAACGGCTGGGGTCTGTCGAAAACGGAGCCATCCCTCAAATATGAAGAACTCAAAACAGACCGCGCTTGTCGCGGTAACGATCGTTGCTGGCCTAATGGTCGGCGCATCTTCGGCAACCGCCGCCAGCCAGTGCGGCCGCGCCTCGTGGTATGCCCTGCACTCGAAGACCGCATCGGGCGAGCGCATGAACCCGTCGGCAATGACCGCCGCCCACCGCACTTTGCCTTTCGGCACCAAGCTCAGGGTAACCAACAAGAACAACGGCCGCAGCGTCGTCGTGCGCATCAACGATCGCGGCCCGTTCATCAGGGGTCGCGTGCTCGACCTGTCGAAGGGTGCGGCCGGCCAGCTCGGCTTCATTGGTTCCGGCCACACTTCCGTGTGCATGGCGCGCGTCTGAGCTTCCTGTTTCCGGCAAGAGGGGCCGGACACATTACTTACACATTTCGCAGCCGCACACTGAGCCGGCTGGCGCCATTCAGGGCCGATTCCCAGTGCCTTGAACCAAAGAAGCATTGGTCACGCCGCGTGACGTATTGCATCGCAGCAATTAGTTGTTAACTTCGCCGCGAGACATTTAAGGCTCGGCGCTGCTCGTCGTCCCTTCGGTCGCAGCAGCAGCGGGGTTCTCGATGTTCTACCAGCTCTACGAAATGAACCACGCGGCCTTGCAGCCGGCGCGCCTCTATGCCGATGCGGTGCGGCTGTTCTACAGAAATCCGCTCAATCCGTTTTCGCACACGTCCTTCGGCCGTTCGATCGCGGCGACCGCCGAATTGTTCGAGCGCACGACGCGCCGCTACGGCAAGCCGACCTTCGGCCTCGACAAGACAGTGGTCGACTGGAAGAGCGTCGAGGTCGCCGAGAAGACCGTCTGGTCGCGGCCGTTCTGCAATCTCGTCCGCTTCGAACGCTCCGTTCCCGCCGGGCGCAAGCCCGACCCAAAGCTTTTGATCGTGGCGCCGATGTCGGGCCACTATGCGACGCTGCTGCGCGGCACGGTGGAAGCCATGCTGCCCCATGCCGACGTGCACATCACCGACTGGGTCGATGCCCGCATGGTTCCGCTGGCCGACGGCAGCTTCGATCTCGACGATTATATCGACTACATCATCGACATGCTGCATGCGCTGGGTCCCGACACGCATGTGATGGCGGTGTGCCAGCCTTCGGTGCCGGTGCTGGCCGCCGTGGCGCTGATGGAAACCAAGGGCGATCCCTTCGTGCCCTCGACGATGACCCTGATGGGCGGGCCGATCGACACTCGCCGCAACCCGACCGCGGTCAATCTGCTGGCGCAGGAAAAGGGCATCGACTGGTTCCGCGACAATGTCATCATGAGCGCGCCGTGGCCGGTGCCGGGCTTCGGCCGCGAGGTCTATCCGGGCTTCCTGCAGCTGTCCGGCTTCATGAGCATGAACCTCGACCGCCACATCATCGCCCACAAGGACTTCTTCATGCACCTTGTGAAGCATGACGGCGACAATGCCGTGAAGCACCGCGATTTTTACGACGAATATCTGGCTGTCATGGACCTGACGGCGGAGTTCTACCTGCAGACCGTCGATACCGTCTTCGTGCGCCAGGCCTTGCCCAAGGGTGAGATGACGCATCGCGGCACCAGGATCGATCCGTCTGATATCCGCAACGTCGCGCTGTTCACGGTCGAAGGCGAGAACGACGATATTTCCGGCCTTGGCCAGACTAAGGCCGCGCATGATTTGTGCCCCAACATCCCCACTGAGCGGCATGCCCACTACATGCAGCCGGCGGTCGGCCATTACGGCGTGTTCAACGGCTCGCGCTTCCGCTCCGAAATCGTGCCGCGCATCGTCGACTTCATCACCAGCTATGGCCGCCAGAACCGTGTCGCGGTGAAGCCGAAGCTGGTCCGTACAGCCAAAAGATAATTCACGGGCGTGACCCGAGGTCGCAGTGGCTTTGGGGCACGACATGCATAAAACAAGGCCTGGAGGCGACAATTCGGGCGATTCGGTCGGCAAAACCGCCGGCGATCCTGTTGCACAAGTGCCGCTGTCCAGCCCCTCGGGTAACCATGCCGACAATCCGGCCGTCGTCGTAATTGACATGGACTGTAAATCCCCCTTAACCTTTCGTTAATAACAAAGGGTGAGCGGGGACAATGATTTCCTCATCAGTGGCGCGAAGGCTGCGCGCATGTGCGGCGGCTGGTCTGGCGGTAACGGGAGGCTGGATAGCACCGGCTTTGGCGGCCGGAGCGATGGCGACCGGGGGCCTCACCTCGCAGCCGATCGGCCACTATGATTTCTGCAAGCTGCATCCCAGCGAATGCTCGATCCGCCCGTCCAATCTCGCGCCGGCCCCGATGACCGACGGGCTGATGCGCAAGCTTCTCAACGTCACCGCCAGGGTCAACGCCGCCGTCAAGCCGATGAGCGACATGGACATTTATGGCAAGGACGAGGTCTGGGCCTATCCTGACAAGGACGTCGGCGATTGCGAGGACTACGTGCTGGAGAAGCGGCGCCAGCTTTCGCGCATGAGCATCTCGCTTGCCGATTTGCTGATCACCGTCGTGCGCAAGCCTGACGGCGAGGGCCACGCCGTGCTGACGGTGCGCACCGACAAGGGCGACTACGTGCTCGACAATCTGACCGACAAGGTCAAGGCGTGGGACGCGACCGGCTACCGCTTCCTCAAGCGGCAGGCGATCGACAACACCGGCCGCTGGGTCTCGATCCGCGGCGGCCAGCAGGTCCTGGTCGGCGCGGTTCAGTAGTAGCGGCTGGACGCAGCCGCTTCAAAGCGTGACGGCGCTCGCGCCTCCCATGGGATGCGTTTCTCCGTTGTTTTACAATGCCAAGGTCGGCGCCGCCCCTCATTGCCCTGCCGGGCGTTCGTCACTCGAAAAGCCAAGCAATTGGCTTTTCGTCCGCTTCGCGGACCGCTCCTCAACTCCCCGTATAGTGACGGGGAGAAAGACGCCGTCACCAACAGTTTCGCCAATCATCAACGTTGCAAGAAGAGCGACGAGGTCGCGACCAGTTCCCTTCTCCCCGTCACTATACGGGGAGAAGGTGCCGGCAGGCGGATGAGGGGCGGCGAGGCGTTGCCAACTGGATCCCTGTCGCTGCTCGCGACACCACCTCCGACAGAATTTCACATCTCTCCGTGAACCATTTCCTTCCGGCCGACGACACATGGCCGTAGACGGAAACCAATCATGGAGACTTCAGATGACTTTACTTTTGCGAAATGCATTCCTCGCCGCCATCGCGTTATCGGCACTGGCCGGACCCGCCTTGGCCAACCAGACCATCCCAAGCTGCGCCAACACCTCTACCAACGATTTGTGGAGCGGCCGCTGTTGCAGCGTCGGCGAGTCGAACTGCCTGGGCGGTGGAAACAATGGCCACGACCATAACGACAAGGGCGGCCGGGGAAACAATGGCGGCACGGCCGGCAAGAAATGATCTCACCACAGATGCCTGCTGGCGGATCGCCGGCGGGCATCTCTTTGCGTAAAGCGGGACGCCTTTGCGAGAAAATCGCCAAGGCGCGCCTCCGGCGCGGATCGCGAGGCTACGGTCGCCGGCCGAGCGCCGCGCGGATCGAGGCGGTAATGCGGCGAAGCTCCGCCTCGTCGAGTTTTTCGATGTTCTCGGCCAGCAGATTGGCCAGTTCGGTAGCGGCGGGGCTTAGACCCGACGTGTCGAGCTTGACGCGGGGATGCGAGGCTTCGGCCAGCCGCGCCAGATCCTCGGCGTCGTCCCAGATGATGTTGAAATAACCGATGATCTTCTGGATCAGCGTCCAGGTCGGCGCGCCGCGCCTGCCATGCTCGAGCGCAGACAGGTAGGCGGCGCTGACGCCGATCGCCGCCGCCATGTCCTTCTGGCTGACGCCGCGTTCGCCTCGCAGCGCCCGCAGCTTCTCGCCGAACGGGGTCATGCACCCACCTTCATGAGCGAACTCCTCACGATCGAAGCCGCCGCAGCCGGATATAAAGCGCGCCCGAACCGCCATGGTTGCGGGCGGCGTGGTCGTGGCTGGAGACCAGCGGGCGGAAAGCAGGCGTCGACAGCCAGGCCGGCACGGCGCGCCGCAAGACGCCATCGCCGCCTGAGGACGATCCCTTGCCGGTTATGACCAGGACATAGCGGATGCCGCCGGCATGCGCCCGGTGCAGGAACGAGAACAGCAGCGAATAGGCCTCGTCCTGGGTCAGGCCGTGCAGATCGACCCGGCCTTCGATCGGCAGCCGGCCCTTCGACAGCTTGTCCAGCGTCGGCTCGTCGAGCGCATGCGCGACATGCTGCGTCTTCGGCTTTGCCGCGCCGGGCGGATTGGCGGCGGCCGGCGCCGCTTGCGGCGGTGTCGGCCTGGCCTCGGTGGCAATTTCGGGAATGTCGACGGCGATCCTGCCCTTGAGCGGCTTGGCCGTGCGCGCCACCAGGTTCCACAGAACGCGGTCGTCTTCGCTCAGCTTCTCGGTGCGCCGGATCATCGATTCGCGTCCGAAATAAGCGTGCGCGGCACCAGCGCATAAAAATCCGCGGCGTTGCGCACCACGCCCGCGATCTCGCCGGCCGCATCGCCGGAACCGGCGAAGAGATCTCCCCGCGCCGGCCCGGTGATGGCCGAGCCTGTGTCCTGCGCGATCATCAGGCGCCGGAACGGTTTGGCGTCGAAGGCGGTGAGCGTCGGCGCATCGATATAGAACGGCGTGCCGAATGTGTGCAGCAGGCGGTCGACGGCAATCGATCGTCCCGGCGTCAGCGGCACCTTGGCGGCGGCGATCGGACCGAGCGACCTGTCCTCGACATTGGCCTCGCGGAAGAAGATGTAGGAGCGGTTCCGCCACAGGATCTCGTCGACGCGGTCCGGATGCGCCTTGAACCAGGCGCGGATCGACTGCATCGTCACCTGCGCCAACGGGATTTCTCCCAGTTCGCTCAACACCTTGCCGGGCCCGGTGAAGCGCTGGCCGGATTTGGCGGCATAGGTGACGCGGGAAAGCCGGCCGTCGGTCATGTTCAGTCGTGCGGCACCCTGCACGTGAATGAAAAAGGCATCGACCTTGTCGGCCAGCCAGGCGATTTCCAGGCCTTTGCCGGCCAGCGCCCCGCGCTCGATCTCGCCACGGTCGGGATATTCGACCAGCCGGTCCCCGGTCTGGCGAGCGAAGGCGAGGTAAGGGTCCAGGCTGGGCGGCCGGTTGCCGTCGTCGATATCGACGAGATCGGCCGGGCGCGACAGCAGCGGCACCGAAAAGCGCTCGGTTCGCACCGGCGACGCTTCGACGACGGGCTCATAAAAACCGGTGACGAGGCCGACGCCGCCATTCTCGCCGCCGATATGCGCTGGAATGAAATGGCGCTCGAAAAAGGTGCGGGCCTCCTTCCCCGACCGATTCGGCGGCGAAACGGTGCGAGCCTCGGCGTAGGCCTTGGTGAAGGCATCAAAATCGACGCCGAGCGCACCGCTGCGATACGGTTTGGTCAGGACGTGAAAGGCTGAACGGCGAAAGGCTTCGAAGGCCGCCAGATGGTCGTCATCGTCCCAGCCGGGGAGATCGGCAAAAGATTTTCCGACAAAGAGAGGCGATAGCGACACCGGAGCCTCGCCGCCGTTCCGGGTTCAGTCTTCTTCCTCGGTGGCGACGAGCTTCCAGTTGGGATCGCGCGAGCGTGTGTCGCGGGCGAAGGTCCAGACGTCCTTGACCTCGGCCACGGTTTCCGGGTCGCCATCGATCACCGCGCCGGCCTTGTCGCGGGTCGCCGAAATCAGCTCGCTGATGATGCGCAGCGTGACATGCGCCTCGCCGCCCTTCATCTCGGCCGAGACGATGTCGGCCTTGTCGATGCCGACGAAAGACGACTGGATCTTCTCAGCCTTGGCCTCGCGCTCGCCTATTGCCGCGACAAAGCCGTCAAAGACCTCGCGCGACAACAGGTTCTTCAGCGTTTTGCGGTCGCCGTCGGCATAGGCCATGACGATCATCTCATAGGCCATCTTGGCGCCGTCGACGAAACTCTTCGGCTCGAAGGACGGGTCGTTGTCCTTGATCGCGCGCAGCCCCTTGTTGAGGTCGGTGTCGGGCTTGGCGAAGGCGTCGATCGCCGCATAGGTGTCGGCCGCGGGCTCGCCCGGCAGACGCTTGCGCGGCAGCGAGACGACGTTCTCGGATTTCTGGGCGGCATCCTTGTCGCCACCGCGGGCCGCCGTATAGGGATCGAAGGGCGGCCGTTCGCTGCCGGTGCGACGGCCCAGCACATTGCGCAGCTGGAAAAAGATGACCACCGCCGCAATCAGGAAGAAAATCGTGCCGAAGTCGAAGAAACCCATATCTTCCGCCAATCAATCCCTGCCCTGTGGCCGGACCGTCGGGCCCAATGGCCGCGGTCGCATAGCGTTCAACATTCAAAGCATATAGAACGCAAGGCGCAATCATTCAAATCAAAGGCAGGCATACCTATCTAACGGCCTCAGTGCCAGCGGCGATTGCTCGCCGCCTAAACAATCGAAACGATCACAACGATCCGAAAGGTTGCCAAGACTTGCGCATTTCGTTCCTTCCGCTTTTTGTCCTGGCACTTCCGCTGCTGGAAATCGCCGGCTTCGTGGTCGTCGGTCGCCAGGTCGGCGCTTTGGCGACGGTCGGCCTGGTGCTGGCGTCTGGTATCGCCGGCGCGCTGCTGCTCAGGCATCAGGGTTTCGGCGTCATGACGCGTATCCGCGCCGAAATGGACGCCGGCCGCGATCCGAGCGGGCAGCTTGCGCATGGCGCCATGATCGTGCTGGCGGCGATCCTTTTGATCATCCCCGGTTTCATCACGGACATTATCGGCCTGCTGCTGTTCCTGCCGCCGGTCCGCGACCTCGCCTGGCGGGCCTTGAAGGGCCGCGTCGTGCTGGCCACGAATTTTTCGACCGGCGGCTTCCGCGGCCGGCGGCGCGACAAGACCATCGACCTCGAGGATGGCGATTATTCGCGCGAAGACGACTTCAAGCGCGGACCGGACCACAACTCGCCCTGGCGCCGCCTCAAGGACGATTGAGGCCGCCGCCTAGCGCCATCCCGGGACGGGAGAAGAAGGCGGCAAACCTTGTCTTGTCATCCCCGCCATGGTAGCGAACGCCCGATTTCAATTCGGTCAGCGACGCTGCCCAGGCAAGAGGACAAGGCTTATGGCCAGCAAAGATGACGCGCCGGTCGGCGCAGCCAACGGAAACGGAAACGCGGCGCAGCCGTCGCTCAACGTTTTGGCGCAATATGTTAAGGATCTTTCCTTCGAGAGCCCCGGCGCGCCGAATTCGCTGCGCGGCCGCGACAAGGCGCCCGGCATCGCCATCAACGTCAACGTCAACGCCAACCCGCTCTCCGACAAGCAGTTCGACGTCAATCTGACGCTGAACGCCAAGGCGTCCTTCGACCAGGAAGTGCTGTTCAACGTCGAGCTGGTCTATGGCGGCGTGTTCGCCGTCGCGGGCTTCCCGCAGGAACACATGCTGCCGATCCTGTTCATCGAATGCCCGCGCCTTTTGTTCCCGTTCGCCCGCCAGATCATCGCCGAGGCAACCCGCAATGGCGGCTTCCCGCCGCTGATGCTCGACCCGATCGACTTCGCGCAGATGTTCCAGCAGAAGCTGGCCGAGGACCAGGCGGCGTCCAAGGTCAAGGTGAGCTGAGGCCTGCCTGCCACGGATTGTGAAAAGCCCGGCCCTCGCGCCGGGTTTTTTGTTTTTGGGGGTGGGATAGCGAATCTTCGAGGTTAGCCGAAGTCCTCGCGTCTTCGTCATTCTAGGGCGGAGCAAGGAGCGTAGCGACGCAGCGCAGACCCTAGGATCCATGCCGTGACGTTTGCCTTAGAATGCAACGGATCAGAATGGCGCTTGTCCCCGCGCCTATGCTCGCTACGCTAAAACCATGACCGGTTATGTCTACATGACTGCGAGCCAGAAGGGTGGCACCATCTATATCGGTGTTACCAGCGATCTTGGTCGCCGCATGCCGGAGCACAAGTCGGGCCAAGGCTCTCATTTCACCGGCCGCTACGGCGTGCAGCGGCTGGTCTGGTACGAAGAATTTTTCGATATCACCGATGCCATCCAGCGCGAGAAGTCGCTGAAGCGCTGGCCACGTCAATGGAAGATCGACCTGATCGAAAAGGCCAATCCGGAATGGTTCGAGCTGTTTCGCGGAACGGGGTGGTAGCGCTCGATCTTGGGCCGTTTTGATCCGCCGCTTGCGTCACGGCATGGATCCTAGGGTCTGCGCGCGTCGCTTCGCTCCTTGCTCCGCCCTAGGATGACGAAGACGAGGAGGGCTTCGGCCAATCTCCGAGGTTGGCGCTGGCACCTCGTTGCAACCAACCTCCAACCGTCGCTAATTCCCCAGAACCTTCAACCACAACGCCTTCTCGCCCAACGTCGCGACCATGCCGGCGTGCGCCGCGCGCTCGGCTTCGGTCAGGCGGAGCGGCAAGGATGCCGGGCGCTGGCTTACCACAATCTCGATCTGGCGGACATTCTCGCCGCCTTGCGCCGGCGCGGTGGCGCTGTCGAGGATGAGGGCTGCCTGCTTGCCGCCGATCAGCTCGATATAGACCTCGGCCAGCAATTCGGAATCGAGCAGGGCGCCGTGCTTGGTGCGCCTTGTGTTGTCGATGCCGTAGCGCCGGCAGAGCGCGTCGAGCGAATTGGGACCCATCGGGTGCTTGCGGCGCGCCAGTGCCAGCGTATCGACGACAAGACCGTTATCGATGATCGGGTGACCCAGCCGGCCGAATTCGACATTGAGGAAGCCGACGTCGAAGGTGGCGTTGTGGGCGACCAGCTTGGCGCCCTCGGTGAAGTCCAGCCATTCCCGCGCAATTTCGGCGAAGGTCGGCTTGCCCGCGAGATCCGCAGCGCTGATGCCGTGCACGGCCTGCGCCTCGGCGTGGATCGCGCGTCCTTGAGGATTGATGTAGTGGTGGAAGGTCTTTCCGGTCGGAAAGCGGTTGACCAACTCGACGGCGCCCAGCTCGATCACGCGGTCATCGCGCGAATCGAGGCCGGTGGTTTCCGTGTCGAAGATGATCTCACGCATCGAATCAGTTGCTCCTGGGGAGCAGAATCGTGAGACCGGAACAAAATGGCAATGGGAAACCGCGCTGGTCACAATAATCACTTCAGGTTCGTGCCGCCCCTTATCAGCAAATGTCAGTGGCCCGGCTTGCCGACCCCTGTCAGCTGCCTGATGATCGCATTCACCTCAGCCCGCGCGGCGTCGAAACCCTGTCCCGTGTCGACGACGAAATCGGCCTGACGGCGCTTTTCCGCATCCGGCACCTGCTTGGCCAGGATCGACGCCAGTTTCTCCTCCGTCATGCCGGGCCGCGCCAGCACGCGTTCGCGCTGGATTTCGGCCGGCGCGGTGACGACGACGACCTTGTCGACGCGGTCGCGGCCGCCGGTTTCGAACAGCAGCGGAATGTCGAGAACGGCGATCGGCGCGCCGGCGGCACGATGACGCGCCAGGAAGGCATCGGCATCGGCGCGCACCAGCGGATGGATGATCGCTTCCAGGCGCTTCAGCGCGGCGGCGTCGCCGAGCACGCGCTGGCCAAGTTTTGCACGGTCGACCACGCCGGCAGATGTTGTGCCGGGAAAGGCCGCCTCGACCAGGGGCGCGGCCTTGCCGGCATAGAGGCGATGCACCGTCTCGTCGGAATCGTGGACCGGCACGCCGGCCTCGGCGAACATCTTCGCCGTGGTCGACTTGCCCATGCCGATCGAGCCGGTGAGACCGAGCACGATCATGACTTCGGTACCAGATCGGCAACGATGATCGCGCGCAGTTCGGCCGTGACTTGCGGCCTGACGCCGAACCAGCGCTCGAAGCCGGGCACCGCCTGATGCAGCAGCATGCCGAGGCCGTCGACCGTCTTCAGGTTTCTCGCGCGGGCCGCCGCAAGCAGCGGCGTCTCCAGCGGCACGTAGACGATATCGGTGACGATGGCGTGGTCCGGCAGCAAGGCTGGATCGGCCGGCAGGCCTTCATTGCCATGCATGCCGAGTGCGGTTGTGTTGACCAGCAGGCCGGCATCGCCAAGCAATTCATCGGTCGCCGCCATGCCATGCGCCGAAACGCCGGCGCCTAAACGATCGCGCAATTCCATAGCCCGGGCGAGTGTCCGGTTGACGATGCGGATGTCGGCGACGCCGCGCTCCTTCAGCGCATGGACGACGGCGCGCGATGCGCCGCCGGCGCCGAGCACGACCGCCGGGCCGTTGCTCGCCCAGCCCGGCGCATGATCGTCGAGGTTGGCGGCGAAGCCGTGCGCGTCGGTGTTGCCGCCCCACAAGGCGCCGTCCTCGAACCACAGCGTGTTGACGGCGCCGATCTCTTGCGCCGCCTGGTCGCGGCGCTCGGCCAGCGCGAAGGCCGCCTCCTTGTGCGGGATGGTGACGTTGCCGCCGCGGTAGCCGTTCGCCTGCAGCGTCTTCACGAACGCGGCAAAATTTTCCGGCGCGATATCGATGGCCTCATAGCTGCCGTCGATGCCATGCCTGGCCAGCCAATAGCCGTGGATCTTCGGCGAGCGCGAATGCTTGATCGGGTGGCCGGTGACGAAGGCCTTCCTTGTCGCCTCAACCATCGATCGCTCCCAGCGTGCGCAGTTCGGCCAGCAGCGGCAGCAGCGGCAGGCCGACAATGGTGAAATGATCGCCTTCGATTCTGTCGAACAGCTGGATGCCTTCGCCTTCGATCTGGTAGGCGCCGACGCTTCCCAGCGCCTTGGCACCGACGCGGGCGAGATGGCGGCCGATGAAGGGCGGGTCGAGCTTGCGCATGGTCATCGAAGCGATGCCGACATGCCGCCACAGCACCGCGCCGTCGCGGACCAGCACGGCAGCGCTGTTGAGCTGATGGGTCTTGCCCGACAGCGCCAGCAGATGACGGCGCGCGCCTTCCCTATCGGCCGGCTTGTGGAACACCTCGTCGCCGAGCGACAGCGTCTGGTCGCAGCCGAGCACCAGGGCGCCCGGCCTGCGCTCGCTGACTTCGGTGGCCTTGGCCTCGGCCAGCACCAGGGCGACATCCTCGGGCGAGACACCGCTGTCCTGCAAGGGCGCCTCGAGCGCCCGCTCGTCGACATCGGCCGGAACCGCCTCGACATCGACGCCGGCATCGACGAGCATCGCCTTGCGGAACGGGCTGCCGGAAGCGAGGATGATTTTCTCGGTCATGCTGATTCACCCAGGTTGGCGTTCCGTCACGCACCCCTCATCCGACCGAGCTTCGCTCGGCCACCTTCTCCCACAAGGGGAGAAGGGAAGTCCCGCGCGTACGCTGCTGCAGATCGCCAACTGGCGGTACCTTGCGGAGACGACGGCGCCACGTCCTTCCTTCTCCCCTTGTGGGAGAAGGTGGCCTCGCGAAGCGAGGTCGGATGAGGGGTGTTGGTGCTCACTTATCTTACCTGCCCTAGCGCGACTTCCCTCGCAGGGCAACGATAGCCGCCGCCGTTTCCTCTATCGAGCGGCGGCTGACGTCGATCATCGGCCAGCCGTGGCGCGTGCAGATCTTGCGGGCATAAGCGAGCTCTTCGCTGATGGCGGCGCGGTCGACATAGTCCGATGCCTCATAAGAACTGCTGTTGCCGAGGAGGCGGTTTTGCCTGACATGCGAGATGCGCTCGGCGGTGGCGATCAGCCCGACGATGAGCGGCTTGCTGGCGTTGACCAGGCTTTCCGGCACCGGCACGCCGAGCACGATCGGAATGTTGGCGGTCTTGATGCCGCGGTTGGCGAGATAGATGCTGGTCGGCGTCTTCGAGGTGCGCGAGATGCCGATCAGCACGACATCGGCATCGTCCATGTTGAGCGGCAGCTGGCCGTCATCATGGTCCATGGTGAAATTGAGTGCGTCGATGCGGCGGAAATATTCGGCATCGAGAACATGCTGGGCGCCGACGCGGCGGCCGGCCGGCGTGCCGAGATAGGACTGGAACACGGTCAGCACCGGCTCCAGCACCGACACACAGGGCAGGCCCATCGTCGCGCAGCGCTCGTCGATGCCGCGCGCCAGCTTCTGGTCGACGACCGTATAGAGGATGATGCCCGGCTCCTCCTCGATGTCCTCGAACACTTTCGCCACCTGCTTCTCAGTGCGGATGAGCGGATAGATGTGCTCGATGGCGCGCGCATCCTTATATTGCGCCGAAGCCGCCCGGCCGGCGGCGAGCAGCGTTTCGCCGGTCGCGTCGGAAATCAGGTGCAGATGGAAGAAGCTTTGGGGTTTGTTCACAGGGGGTCACCTGAGGCTGTGGGCTTCTGTGGATAAAGCGGGATGAAAAGACGGGCCGATGGGAAGTGACTGTATCAGAAGGTGGTTTGTCCACAATTCGTTGCCCTGTCAGCTTCGTCGGGCGGCTGGGGACAAGTTTGGGGACGGCTTCTCTTGCCTCTTGTCCGTCCACAGGGCGGGCTTTTCCGCGCGTCTCGTAACGCTTTGACTCCAGTGGCGGAATCCTGTTCGTCCCCAGAACCCCGCAGTTTGGAAAAAGAAGCGCGCGACAATATGTTGGCTGGTGTTTTCCGGAGCAAAGCGGGACAGGTGACAACCACCAGAACCAACAGACTCTTAGAATCAGAAGAATCTTAGATATAAGAATCTTTAATTATAGAAGAGGCTGGGAGAAGCGAGCGCTCGATGCCCCAGAACCGGATCATGCTGGACGTGCTGAAGGGCAAGGCTCACTTTCCGCCTCCGCTCTGGATGATGCGTCAGGCCGGGCGCTATCTGCCTGAGTATCGGGAGACACGCAGACGCGCCGGATCGTTTCTCGACCTCTGCTATGATCCCGACCTTGCCGTCGAAGTGACCTTGCAGCCGATCGAGCGTTTTGGTTTCGATGCATCGATCCTGTTCTCGGACATCCTCGTCGTTCCGCACGCGCTTGGCCGCGACGTCCGCTTCGAAGAGGGGCGAGGGCCGCTGCTGACGCCGATCACGGCGCCGGAGATTGCGGCTCTGGAAAGCAAGGTGTTTCACGTGAATCTCGAACCGGTCTACGAGACGGTTCGCCGGCTGCGGGCCAAACTGCCCGACGAGACGACCCTGATCGGCTTCTGCGGTGCGCCGTGGACGGTGGCGACCTATATGATCGCTGGCCATGGCACGCCCGACCAGGCGCCGGCGCGGTTGTTCGCCTATCGTGAACCGGCGGCATTCCAGCACTTGCTGAAAGTGCTTGCCGATCATTCGGCCGCCTATCTCATCCGCCAGATCGAGGCGGGTGCGGATGTGGTGCAGATTTTCGATTCCTGGTCCGGCGTGCTCGATGACGCGTCCTTCGACCTGTTCTGTGTGCAGCCGGTGGCGGAGATCGTCAGGCAGGTTCGAGCTGTTCATCCCGATGTTCCGATCATCGGTTTTCCCAAGGGCGCCGGCGCCCGCTACCAGACCTATCGCCAGAGGACCGGCGTAACGGGTCTGGGGATCGACTGGACGGTGCCCCTGGAGGCGGCGAGGGATTTGCAGCGCTTAGGCGCGGTTCAGGGGAACCTCGATCCCTTGCGCCTCGTGGCTGGCGGCAAGGCGCTGTCCGACGGCGTCGAAGCGATCCTGAAGGCGCTGGGAGAGGGGCCGCTGATTTTCAATCTCGGTCACGGCATCACGCCGGAGACGCCGATCGCCCATGTCGAAGCAATGGTGAGGCAAGTGCGGAGCGCGACACGCTGATGGCCGAGATGAAAAACGCGAACAGCACCGGTCAGGCGATGATGCGCATGATATCAGGTATCGCCGTGCTGGCCGTGCTCACCGCGCTTTTGTATTTCGCGGCACCCGATAGTTTTTATCCGTGGGCCAAGGCGATCCATATTCTCGCCGTCATCTCGTGGATGGCCGGCATGCTCTATCTGCCGCGGCTGCTGGTTTACCACGCCGATGCCGAGAAGGGCTCGGTGCAGTCGGAGACCTTCAAGGTGATGGAGCGGCGCCTGCTGCGCGGCATCATCAATCCGGCGATGATCGTCACCTGGGTGTTCGGCCTGTGGCTTGCCTGGAAAGGCTTTGGTTTCCAGGGCGGCTGGCTGCACGCCAAGATCGGGGCGGTGCTTTTATTGTCCGCCGTCCATGGCTATCTGGCCGGCGCGGTGCGCGAATTCGCCGAGGACCGCAATGAGAAGCCCGCCAAGCACTGGCGAATCGTCAACGAGATCCCCACATTGCTGATGATCGCAATCGTCATCCTGGTTGTCGTCAAGCCGTTCTAAGGCTTTCTAGCTCGCAAAACTCAGCTTGCTCTTTCACCAGACCGACGATAAAAGACGGGTCTTCCTTCCCGTCATGCGCCGCCCTTCAATATTTCGGCCGCGCCCGGCATTTGTCGCATCCCGCCGATATTTTCCCAAAGCTTACCCAGACTCCATCTATTCAAGGTCCGTCTATGCAAGAAATGAAACTCGCCGAGTTCAAGAACAAGAAACCGCCAGAGCTGATCGCTTATGCCGAATCGCTCGAGGTCGAGAACGCCAGCGTCATGCGCAAGCAGGAGCTGATGTTCGCGATCCTGAAGAAACTGGCCGCCCAGGAGATCGAGATCATCGGCGATGGCGTGGTCGAGGTGCTGCAGGACGGTTTTGGCTTCCTGCGCTCAGCCAACGCCAATTATCTGCCAGGTCCCGACGACATCTATATCTCGCCGTCGCAGATCCGGCGCTTTTCGCTGAAGACCGGCGATACGGTCGAAGGGCCGATTCGCAGCCCGAAAGAGGGTGAGCGCTATTTCGCCCTGCTCAAGGTCAACACGATCAATTTCGACGATCCCGAGAAGATCCGTCACAAGATCCACTTCGACAATCTGACGCCGCTCTATCCGACCAAGCGGCTGAAGATGGAGATCGACAATCCGACCACCAAGGATATCTCGGCGCGCGTGATCGACCTGGTCGCGCCGATCGGCAAGGGCCAGCGCGCGCTGATCAACGCGCAGCCGCGTACCGGCAAGACGGTTCTGATGCAGAACATCGCCCACTCGATCACCGCCAACCATCCGGAATGCTATCTGATCGTGCTTCTGATCGACGAGCGGCCGGAAGAAGTGACCGACATGCAGCGCTCGGTGAAGGGCGAGGTGATCTCCTCGACCTTCGACGAGCCGGCCGTTCGCCACGTGCAGGTCGCCGAAATGGTCATCGAGAAGGCCAAGCGCCTTGTCGAACATGGCCGCGACGTGGTGATCCTGCTCGATTCCATCACCCGCCTCGGCCGCGCCTACAACACCGTGGTGCCGTCATCCGGCAAGGTGCTGACCGGCGGTGTCGACGCCAACGCGCTGCAGCGGCCGAAGCGCTTCTTTGGTGCCGCGCGAAACATCGAGGAAGGCGGTTCGCTGACCATCATCGCCACGGCGCTGATCGATACCGGCAGCCGCATGGACGAAGTCATCTTCGAAGAGTTCAAGGGCACCGGCAACTGCGAAATCCAGCTCGACCGCAAGGTGGCCGACAAGCGCATCTACCCGGCTATGGACATATTGAAGTCGGGCACCCGCAAGGAAGACCTGCTGGTTTCAAAGCAGGATCTGCAGAAGATCTTCGTGCTGCGCCGCATCCTGGCGCCGATGGGAACCACCGATGCGATCGAGTTCCTGATCGACAAGCTCAAGCAGACCAAGACCAACGCGGACTTCTTCGATTCGATGAATACGTAAGCGGTGGATTCGAGGGCGGACCTGCCCTCGTCAACCTCTGCACTGCCTTCGCGACTTATCGCAAACGTCGGTGCCGCCCCTCACCTGCCTGCCGGCATCCTCTCCCCGTATAGGGACGGGGAGAGGGACGCTGTGATCGACGCTTTCGCCAATCTCCAGCGTTGCAAGGAAAGTGCCGGCGTTGCCGCCAGCTTCTTTCTCCCCGTTACTATACGGGGAGAAATGCCCGGCAGGGCAATGAGGGGCGGCACCGGCGCTTGAAACATATGGCGAAGTAGACCTGGGACAGTCGCCCGTATGTGGCGCCTCGCCTATCACCGTCTCAACAGCTTCTCCAGCTCTCCAGCATCCGTAATCACCGGCAGGCAAGCCTGCCCCGTACACAACCACGCACCCGCTCTGTCGGACGGCGGCAGGATTCCGCCGGGCAGCAAGGATCGATTCGTTGCCGTACCGATCGGCACGATGATATCCACGCGACGCGGGTCCGGGTTTCGACTCGCGACCGGAACGAGCTTTGGATCCTCCAGCCCATCCACGATGACCAGCTTGATCGGCTCAATGGCCAGCGCGCAGGCGTTGACGATACCGGCCTGGCCATAAGCCTGCTGTGCCGCGCGCCCGGCCGCGTGTTCGGCGACTTCCCAAGCTCTTTCTTGCAGCGCAAGGTCGCCGGTGGCGGAGGCGAGGCGTACCAGCGCTTCGATGATCTGGCCCGTCGCTGAAGGAATGGCCTCGTCGACATCGCCCCTGATGCGGATCGGCACGTCGGCGCTGTCCGAGGCGGTCAGGTAGTAGCCTGTCCTCTCGGTGTCGGCGTGCCAACGATCGAGCTGCCCGATGAACTGGCTGGCTTGGTCGACATAGCTCCAATCGCCGGATGCTTCGAACAGCGAGATCGCTGCGTTGGTCATGGCGGCGTAGTCGCTCGACAGAGCGGGGAACAATTTCCTGGCGCCGAGCATCGAATGCGGCAAGCGGCCGTCACGGGCGGCGGCGCTGATATGGGCAAAGGCCTTTGCCGCAGCGTGGATCCAGTCAGGCCGCGCCAGCGACCGGCCGGCCTCGGCAAGCGCTGCAATCATCAGGCCATTCCAGTCGGTGAGCGTCTTTGCGTCGAGGCCGGGCCTGACCCGCTCTTCCCGGGCGGCGAGAAGTTTCGCCTTGAGCGGGCTGAGGTCTTCCCGATCGATCACACTTTGCGTCTGCTGGGGGCGGGTTTGGTGGACGATTGGCTTGCCTTCCCATCCGTGCGGGCTCGACGGGGTGAAGTGTTTGAAAAACAAGGCGGAATCGCCACCGAGAGCGGCTTCTACCTCGCCGCTACTCCAGGTGTAGAACAGCCCTTCCTCGCCATCGCTGTCGGCGTCGAGACTGGCGGCAAAGGCGCCGCCCTTAACGCGCATCTCGCGCAACAGCCAGTCTACCGTCTCTTCGATTCGCAGCCGGAACAATTCATTGCCGCTCGCCGCGTAGGCCCAGTTGCAAAAGCGGATCAGCTGGGCGTTGTCGTAGAGCATTTTTTCGAAATGCGGCACCAGCCATTCGGCATCGGTCGAGTAGCGGCTGAGCCCGCCGCCGATATGATCGTAGATGCCGCCGCTCAGCATCCGTTCGAGGCTGAGCAGGACGTCGTCGCGATGGCCGGCGTTGCCGTCGCGCAGCCAGGACAGCCAGAGGGTTTGCATGAAGGGCGCATTGGGAAACTTCGGCGCGCCGCGAAGGCCGCCGAGATCTTGGTCGACCATGCCGTCTATGCCCTTTGCAAGCTCCGCCAGCGTCGCGCGGTCGAGCGCTGTTCTCGCATGCGAACCGGCGAGGCGCGCCTCGACGTGGGACGTCAGGCCGTCGGCGCTCTGGTTCAGGCTTGCCCTCTTCTCCCGCCACGCCTTGTCCACCGCCTCCATCACCTGGATGAAACCGGAGCGGCCATAGCGCGGCTCGCGCGGGAAATAGGTGCCGCCCCAGAACGGCTTGCCGTCCGGGGTCAGGAACATGGTCAGCGGCCAGCCGCCTTGCTCGCCCATCGAGGAGAGTGCGGCCATATAGATCTGGTCGATGTCCGGCCGCTCCTCGCGGTCGACCTTGATATTGACGAACAGACGGTTCATGACGGCGGCGACGCCGTCGTTCTCGAAGCTTTCGTGCGCCATGACATGGCACCAATGGCAGGCGGCATAGCCGACCGAGAGCAGGATCGGCCTGTCCAGTGCCTTTGCCTCTTCGAGCGAAGCCGGCGACCAGGCCCGCCAGTGCACCGGATTGCCGCTGTGCTGCTGCAGATAGGGGCTGGCTTCTTCGGCAAGCAGGTTTTGGGCGGGTAGCGTCACGACGGGCATACCTCGGTTGGGAGTTGTCATATGGACGTAGAGCTAGGGCGGTTCGGCAGAGCGGGCAAATGATTTCAGGAGATTCCATCGTTGCGTTGTCGAGCGGCCGACTTCCGGCCGGGGTCGCCGTCATACGTATTTCAGGCCCGCAGACTCGATTCGTGGTCGAAACGATCGCCGGCGCCATGGTTAAGGACCGCGCGGCGGTTTTGCGCAGGTTGCGGGCGCCCGATGGAACCGTCCTCGACAACGGCCTCGTGGTGTTCTTTCCCGGACCAGCCAGCTTTACCGGCGAGGATGTCGCGGAATTCCACGTCCATGGCGGGCGCGCCGTGGTGGCCAGGATGCTGGAGGTGATCACCGGTTTCGACGGCGTCAGGCACGCTGAACCCGGGGAATTCACGCGCCGCGCCTTTCTCAATGGCAAGGTCGACCTGGTCGAGACCGAGGCGTTGGCCGATCTCGTCAATGCCGAGACCGAGGCGCAGCGGCGCTTCGCGGTGCAAAGCGCCGAGGGCGTCCAGAGCGAACTCTATCTCGGCTGGCGGCGCAGGCTGATCCACGCCCGCGCCATGATAGAGGCCGAGATCGATTTCGCCGACGAGGACGACGTCCCGGGTTCCGTTTCGGATATGGTCTGGTCCGATGTCCGGACGATGATCGGTGAAATCGATCGGCACATCGCCGGGTTTCGCGCTGCCGAGATCATTCGCGACGGCTTTGAGGTCGTTATCCTTGGTGCGCCAAATGCCGGTAAGTCGAGTCTGTTCAACGCCCTGGCGCGGCGGGATGCCGCTATAGTAACGGATGAACCTGGCACGACGCGGGATCTGCTTGAAGTGACACTTGATCTTCAGGGGCTGCGCGTCAGGCTCACGGATACGGCCGGGCTGCGCGAAGCCCCTGGCAAGGTCGAGGCGATCGGCATCGAGAAGGCCAGGGCCAAGGCACATGGCGCCGATCTCTTGCTGCTGCTTCAGGACGTCGCGGATCCCAGGCCCATCGGTTCGCTGCCGACCGGGGCCCCGAGCTTGCGCGTCGGCACCAAGATCGATCTCCCGGAGAGTCGCGCGGCAAGCGATGCGGCCGGGAGCTATGATCTTGTCATCTCGGTGAAGAACGGGACCGGCGTGGAGGCATTGCTGGCCGAAATCGGCCGTCGCGCCGCGGAGGCGGCCGGCAGCGCCGGCGATATCCTTCCGTCGCGCCTGCGCCACGTGGAATTGCTTGGCGAGACCAACCGCCATCTGCTTCGCGCCACCGACGGCCGGACTGTCGGACAGGAATTGCGCGCCGAGGAGCTCCGGCTCGCCGCCGACCGCTTGGGCCGGATCGTCGGCGCCATCGACGTCGAGGATATGCTGGACGTGATTTTTTCGCAGTTCTGCATTGGGAAATGATTCACGTGAAACAATGGTCCTCGAACAAGAGTTGGTTTCTGGCGCATAGGCTTGACGGCGCGCTTGCGGACTGCGTGCGTTGGCAAGTGGTGGAAACGCTTAGCGTTTCGTCATCCTAGGGCGGAGCAAGGAGCGCAGCGACGCAGCGCAGACCCTAGGATCCATGCCGCGACTCCAAAGCGTTGCTAGGGTGCCGAATCCTGCTCCGCTGCGCTCTTTGACTAACATCACGGCATGGCAACTGTGTTCATGCGAAAGCTTTTTTGTCTCGAATGATGGCGTTTAGGACGACGAGAAGCTTCCTTGCGACGGCGA
>NZ_JAMYLA010000064.1:0-33486 GCF_040317725.1 Mesorhizobium sp. M1396
GGGCCCCCGCCGCGCTGGGTGGGGGGGGGGGGGGGGGGGGCGGGGGGCGGGGCGGGCGCCGCCGGGGCGCGCCCGCCCCCCCGCCCCCCCCCCGACCATCCGGCCAATTTCGGCCGGCTCTGCTCCAAGGGTTCGGCACTGGCCGAGACCATCGACCTCGATGGCAGGCTGCTTCATCCGGAGATCCATGGCCGCCGCGCCGGCTGGGACGAGGCGCTCGACCTCGTCGCCTCGACCTTCTCGCAAACCATCGCCGAGCACGGCCCGGATTCGGTTGCCTTCTATGTCTCCGGCCAGTTGCTGACCGAGGACTACTATGTCGCCAACAAGCTGATGAAAGGTTTTATCGGCTCGGCCAACATCGACACCAATTCGCGCCTGTGCATGGCCTCCTCGGTCGCCGGCCATCGCCGTGCCTTCGGCGCCGATACGGTGCCGGGAACCTATGAGGATCTGGAGCTTTCCGACCTCATCGTGCTGGTCGGCTCCAACCTCGCCTGGTGCCATCCAGTGCTCTACCAGCGCATCGCGGCGGCCCGGGAAAAGCGGCCGGAGATGAAGATCGTGCTGATCGATCCGCGTCGCACGATGACCGCTGACATCGCCGACATGTACCTGGCGATCGCGCCGGATGGCGACGTCGCCCTGTTCACCGGCTTGCTCGCCTATCTCGGCCAGCACAATGCGCTCGACCGCGCCTATATCACGGCGCATACGAACGGCTTCGGGCAAGCGCTTTTCGCCGCCTCCGCGCTCGACCTGGCCGGCGTTGCCGCCGCCACGGGCCTGAGCGAGGACGAGCTTGGCCGCTTCTACAGCCTGTTCGCGGCGACCGCGAAAACGGTGACGGTTTACAGCCAGGGCGTGAACCAGTCGTCTTCGGGCACCGACAAGGTCAACGCCATCATCAACTGCCATCTGGCCACCGGCCGCATCGGCAAGCCGGGGGCAGGGCCGTTTTCGGTGACCGGCCAGCCCAACGCCATGGGCGGCCGCGAGGTCGGCGGCATGGCCAATATGCTCGCCGCTCACATGGAGATCGAAAACCCGGAACATCGCGACTGCGTGCAGCGATTCTGGAATGCACCGACCATCGCCCAAAAGCCCGGCCTGAAGGCGGTCGAGATGTTCCAGGCGCTGGCCGATGGGCGCATCAAGGCGCTATGGATCATGGCCACCAACCCGGTCGATTCAATGCCGGACGCCGACGCCGTCGAAGCGGCGATCAAGGCGTGCCCATTCGTCGTGGTGTCGGACGTGTTGGCCCAGACCGACACCGTCCGCCACGCCCATGTCCGGCTGCCCGCCGCCGCCTGGGGCGAGAAGGATGGCACCGTCACCAATTCCGAGCGCCGCATCTCGCGCCAGCGCGCTTTTCTGCCGGTGCCCGGCGAGGCTAGGCCCGACTGGCGGATTGTTGCCGAGGTGGGCAAAAGGATGGGCTTTGGCGAGGCGTTTTCCCATGCCACGCCGGCGGAGGTGTTTGCCGAGCATGCCGCGCTGTCGGGTTTTGAAAATGATGGTGCGCGGGATTTCGACATTGGCGCTTATGTCGGGGTTGATGGCGAGACCTACGCAACGCTTGAGCCGTTCCAGTGGCCGGCGCCCAGCACGACCGGGCGCCAACCCGTTCGCTTCTTCGCCAACGGCAATTTCTACACACCCGACCGCAAGGCGCGCTTCATTGCCATCCGTCCCACCACGGAAGTCCGCACCAGCCCCGACTATCCGCTGATCCTCAACACCGGCCGTATCCGCGACCATTGGCACACCATGACGCGGACGGGGAAAAGCCCGCGGCTTTCCCAGCACATCGCCGAGCCCTTCGTCGAAATCCACCCGGCGGATGCGCAGCGCTTCGGCATCGGCGACGCCGACATCGTGCGCGTTTCCAGCCCGCGCGGCGAGGTGCTGGTGCGCGCGCTGGTGACAGCACGCCAGCGCCAGGGCAGCCTTTTTGCACCGATGCACTGGACCGACCAGTTTGCGGCAAAGGGCCGGCTCGACACGCTGACCGCGCCGCTGACCGACCCGATTTCCGGCCAGCCGGCGCTGAAACATGTCGCGGCCCGCATCGAGAAATTCGCCGCGAAAGCCTTCGGCTTCGCCGTGATGCGCCAGAGGCCGGCGCATGTAGCAGCAGCTTACTGGGCCGTGGCCAAATGCAAGGGCGGCTGGCGGGTCGAGCTTGCCTTTGCCGATGACGACATCGACTGGGCCGGCTTCGCCGGCTCACTGTTCGGCGCGCCCCCGGGTGCCGAAATCCTCGCCTATCACGACCGCGATGCCGGCCAGCATCGCATCGCCGCCTTTGACGGCGATCAGCTGTCCGGCGCCTTGTTCGTCGCCCCCGGTCCTGTCGCGGTGTCGCGCGGCTGGGCGGCGGAACAGTTGAGCGCCGACCATGTCGACCGGCGCGGCAGGTTGGCGATCGTGGCCGGGCGGCCGGGCGGGATCGACGTCGACCGCGGCGCCATCGTCTGCTCCTGTTTCGGCGTCGGCGCCAACCAGATCGCGGAAGCGGTGCGCCAGGGTTGCGGCAGCGTCGCGGCAATCGGCGCGGCGCTGCATGCCGGGACGAATTGCGGCTCCTGCCGCGCCGAGATCAGGGTCATCGTCGACGCACAAATCCTTCAGGCAGCCGAGTGACGAGCGCCGGTGCGGGCCTCGAAGAGTGCGCCCGACCGTTGCCGACCGCTCGGAAACCAAAGGACCAGCGCGACGACGCCAGTTGGGCTAAGGTGGCGCAAGCGTGCAGTCTCGAGCACGAATCGTCTTCAGTCAGGGTCATCCAATGGCAAATCCCCCGCGCCGACCAACAAATCCGATGACGGCCGCCGAGGCGGCTTTCAAGCCGGTAAAGAAGCCGGCTGCCCCGGTTCGTGAGCCTTCGGCCGCTCCAGGCGTCAGGGAGCTTGTTTCGATCCGGATCGACCGCGCCGTGCTTGACCATTTCCAGGCGGATGGACCCGGCTGGCAGGACCGCATCAACGACGCCTTGCGGCAGGCGATAGAAGGCAATGTCGCCAAGGGCAATCGTTCAGACGACGAGTAGCGTCTGTTCCAGTCGGACTCGCACCTCGACGTGCAGGATGTAGAGCTTGCGCGTCTTCTCGTGGATCGTCCATTGGCCTTTCCAGACTTTCGGTATCGCGCGATGCGGCGGGGCGTGCACTCCCAGACGCCGACCGTCCGGCAGGTCCACAATGCCGTCGACGCTTCGAACTGATCGTCGCTGATCGAGGTCGGCATGGGCCCGGGCTCGTCGAGGTCGATCGAGGCGCGGAGATCGACGCTTCTTGGTCGGCGGCCCGACGCGGCCGCGCTGTGCCTCGCCGTGCGAGACCAGGCCTTCCTGCTCGAGCAACGGACGATGGCCGAGGCGCAGGGGTATCGCAGGTTCCTCCAGCGATACATCGGTACGGGGCCGAACGATGCGTTTGGCCCCGTATCGATGTGGCCAAGCCCTGCGCCGGTAGACGTGCGTCGATCTAAAGCATTGCCCCCGGAGGAACATCATCGGCGGACGCTTTGGTTTGGCGATCGAAAACGACCGCCAGGCCGTTCTTGACGGCAAGCGAGGCCACTCTGTCGTCGAGTTCGCGATCGGGAATGGCAGGTTTGAGGACTTTCCGGATGGCCTGATAGGCCTGCTCGGTCGACACATAGTCGTAGCGCTTTTTGCGCGCTTCCACATATTGCTCGATGAGAATGCCCAACCGGCGGGCGGCGATGTCATCTGGTTGCTGCAAGGGAGCCTCCTCAAGCGTCGATGGTTTGCAGACCCCCGAGATGTAAAAACCTGCGCCGCGAAAGTTAAGGCCCGAGGTCGGCCAAAGCCAAATAAATACGCCATCGACATCGACGAACCGCGCGGCAGCCAACAAGCCTCGCTCAAAATCGGATGACAAACGATCGGTCCTGAGTGGGGAACGATCTGCCCGCTGCGACATTTTCCGCAGAAGGAGGCACGCCATGCTTACAAACGACGATACCGCGAAGGCCACCCAAAAGCAGCGGCGCATACAGCGCAAGGTGGACCTCGACGACCGGAGCAAGGATGGGTCGAAACCGGATCGCGCCATGCAGGCCGGCGCACGCAACTATCCCGCGCCGCCTTTCCCCAAACAGCATCATCCCAAGCCTGGCGAGGAGGGGCGGGTTGTGCCCGCGCCGCTGTACGATGCGCCGTACTGGATCGGCTCGCGGAAGCTGGACGGCAAGATAGCGCTCATCACCGGCGGCGATTCCGGTATCGGCCGCGCGGTCGCGGTTCTTTTTGCGCGCGAGGGAGCGGACGTGGCGATCGTCTATCTGGCCGAAGACAAGGATGCGGAGACGACCAGGCAGGCCGTCGAGGCGGAAGGCCGGCGCTGCGTGCTGCTGCGCGGAGACGTGTCCAGGCGGGCCTTCTGTCGCCGGGCGGTTGCCGCGACCGTGAAGCAGTTGGGCGGCCTCGACGTACTTGTCAACAATGCCGCTTTCCAGGTGCACTCGGCCGATTTCGCCGACCTGACCGAGGAGCATTTCGACACAACGCTGAAGACCAACCTCTACGGCTATTTCCATATGGCGCAGGAGGCGGTGCCGCATATGAAGCCAGGCTCGGCCATCGTCAATACTGGCTCCGTGACAGGCATAGACGGCTCCAAGGCGCTCGTCGACTATTCGATGACCAAGGGCGGCATCCATGCCTTTACGAGAGCGCTGTCGGGCAACCTCATCGGCAAGGGGATCAGGGTGAACGCGGTGGCGCCAGGACCTGTCTGGACCCCGCTGAACCCCTCGGACAAGAAGGCCGATGACGTTTCGAAGTTTGGTGCCGACACGCCCATGAAGCGTCCGGCGCAGCCTGAGGAACTGGCACCGGCCTACGTGTTTCTCGCTTCGGCGCAGTGCTCCAGCTACATCACGGGCGAGATCCTGCCGGTCGTCGGCGGCTATTGATCCCGGCATCGCTGGCTGGCGGCTAGGCGCGTGCCGACAGACGGGCGTTCACAGCAGCTCCGATAGAACGGCCATGAAGTGGTCATTCTCCGAAGCCGAGCCGATGCTGACCGAGGCTTTCGACACAGCAGGCTCCTCTGCGGCAGGCCGACAGGTTCCCGTCATCGGCAGGTTCTCAAACACGGGGCTTCGCTGCATCCTCCCAGGTGCAAGCCCGGTTGCCGACAGGGGCTCGTGCGGCGAATTTCATCATGCGTAGCGTAGCCGAAACAGTTTGTATATGCTTGTATATGTAACCTGCGACCTGATAGCATCGAAACCGGCGTCGAAGCCGACACCGCCAAGGAGGATCACATGCGCAACGCTTCTCTCTTCGATCTGTCCGGCAGAAAGGCGCTTGTCACCGGTGCAAGCCGCGGCATCGGGCGCAGCATCGCCGAGGCACTCAGCGCGGCTGGCGCCGACGTCGCGGTCACGGCGCGCGGCCTGGCCTCGCTTGAGGACACGACGGCTGCCATCCGCGCGGCCGGCGGAGTGGCGCACGCCATCGCTCTCGACGTCACCGATGTCGAGCGGTGCCGGGCGGCAACCGCCGAGGCCGCCAGCCTGCTTGGCGGTCTCGACATTCTCGTCAACAATGCCGGGACGGAAGAGGTTCGGCCGTCGCTCGATGTCGATGAGGCGCTCTGGGACAGGATCATCGATACAAATCTGAAGGGAGCGTTCTTCTGCGCCCAGGCCGCCGCGCGACAGATGCGGGACGGCGGCCGGTCCGGCGCCATCATCAATCTGTGCTCGCTGACATCCGAAGTCGGAATTCCGACGGCAGTGCCGTATGGCTCATCGAAGTCCGGCCTGCTCGGCATGACGCGGGCGCTTGCGGCCGAGTGGGCGGAGCTTGGCATCCGGGTCAACGCCATTGCGCCGGGCTATTTCAGGACGGCGATGACCGACGTTTTCTACAGCAACGAGGCGTGGCAGCACTCCATGCTGGCCAAGATCCCGCAACGCCGTTTCGGCGATCTCCGCGACCTGCACGGCATCGCGGTGTTCCTCGCTTCGGACGCCGCGGCCTATATCACCGGCCAGTCCATCCCGGTCGATGGCGGCTTTCTCGCCTCGATCTGATGTGCGGTTTATCTCCGCAATTTCGACCGGGAGGATGATGGAAAAATTGCTGGCGACCATCATACATACATGTATATACTTTTGCCCGAGCGAAGCCTCGATGGCTTTTATTCTTGTCCCGGGCCGACCTGTTGGCCAGCGGATTATGGCCAACCAGCGCCAACCGTCATTGCGTTCCAAGAATTCCAGGAGAACGAGCAGCCATGTCCGACATCAGCTTCCATGATTTGTCATCCATCGATGCCGACCAGCGCGCCAGTCTGCTGAAGCGCGCCGAGGCCGATCTGACGGTCTTCGTCGAGAACGTCCGGCCGATCATCCAGGCCGTCAAGGACGAAGGCGATGCCGCGTTGATCCGGTTTGCCAGGGAACTCGACAAGGCCAACGTCGCCGAGGGTGAACTGCAAGTGTCCGAGAGGGAATTCGACGCGGCGTTCGACAAGGTCGAAAAGGATGTCGTGGAGAGCATCCAGTTCGGCATCGACAACATCCGGCATTTCCACGAGGAGCAGAAGCCGGAAACGATGTGGCTCAAGGAAGTCCGGCCGGGCGCCTATGCCGGTGACAGGTACACGCCGATCGCTTCCGTCGCGCTTTATGTCCCTCGCGGCAAGGGCGCCTTTCCGTCGGTGACGATGATGACGTCGGTTCCGGCGGTGATTGCCGGCGTGCCGCAAATCGCCATCGTGACGCCGCCGACAGCGGATGGTTCGGTGGACGCGGCGACGCTGGTCGCCGCGCGCCTCGCCGGCGTGGGGACCGTCTACAAATGTGGCGGTGCGCAAGCCGTCGCCGCCGTCGCCTACGGCACCGAGACGGTGAAGCCCGCGCTCAAGATCGTCGGACCCGGCAGCCCGTGGGTGGTGGCAGCCAAGAGCGTCCTGTCCTCGGTCATCAATACGGGTCTTCCAGCCGGCCCGTCGGAAGCGATCATCTTTGCCGATGACAGCGTCGACGGCGGGCTTGCCGCGCTTGATCTTCTCATCGAAGCCGAGCACGGGCCGGATTCGTCGGCCTATCTGGTGACACACAGCCGCAAGGTCGCCGAAGCCGCATTGGCTGCAATCCCCGAACACTGGTCGCGGATGACCGAGCAGCGTGTCGAGTTCTCGCGCGCGGTGCTGACCGGCAAGCGCGGCGGCATCGTGCTGACCGCGTCGCTGGAAGACAGCTACCGCTTCATCAACGACTATGCGCCCGAACATCTCGAGATCCTGTCGACGGAGCCGTTCGCGCATCTCGGGCGCATCACCGAGGCGGCCGAAATTCTCATGGGACCGCATACGCCGGTGACCCTTGCCAACTTCGTCCTCGGACCCAATGCCGTGCTGCCGACCAGCCGCTGGGCGCGAACCTACGGGCCGCTTTCGGTGACGGATTTCGTCAAGCGCTCGTCGGTCGGCTATGTCACCTCGGCCGCCTATCCTGAACTGGCGCTGCATGCCCGCAGGCTCGCCCGCTACGAAGGGTTCAGCTCGCATGAGAACGCGATCTCGGAAATCCGCGACCGCTATCTCGCCGGCTGAGCGGACACGATCGCGATGAAGGCCGCACGACTTTATGGACCCGGCGACCTGCGCGTCGAGGATATCGCCACGCCGGACGCGCCGGATGCGGGCTGGGTGAAGCTGAGGGTCGATGCCGCCGGCATTTGCGGTTCTGACCTGCACAATTTCCGAACCGGCCAATGGATAAGCCGCTCGCCTTCGACGGCCGGCCATGAACTGACCGGCACGGTGATCGCCATTGGCGAGGGCGTGGACACGTTCGTCGTCGGCGACAGGGTAGTTGCCGATTCCCGTTTCTGGTGCGGAGATTGCGCGCAATGTCGTGCCGGCAGGCGGCATTTCTGCACTGCGCTGGGCTTCGTGGGTGAGATCTGCGACGGCGGATTTGCAGAACAGGCGGTGCTGCCCGCGCGGCTGCTGCATGTCATCGATGCCGCGCTCGACGAGCGGGTCGCGGCGATGGCCGAGCCGCTGGCGGTGGCGCTGCACGCGGTGCGGCGCCTGCCGAAGACGGCGGGCTCGGTGCTGGTCGTCGGCTGCGGTCCCATCGGCGGTCTCGCCGCGCTGCTGCTTTCGCGGACCTTTGCCGGCACCATGCTCGTCGCCGACCGCAACCAGGCCCGTTGCGCCCGTGTGGTGCGGGTGACGGGGGCAACGATCGTCGATCTGAACCGGGATGCCATTGCCGGCGCCACTGCCAATGCCCCGTTGCTCGCGGCCATCGAAGCGACCGGCAGCATCGCGGCACTCAACCAGTTGCTCGGCGTCCTCGATCCCGGCGGCACGGTCGCCATGGTCGGCATCTTCCATGGCCGCCTCGACATTGATCCCAATAGTCTGGTCGAACGCGAAATCGGATTGCTGGGATGTCACGCCTTTGCCGACGAACTGCCCGAGGCCGTCCGGATGCTGGGTGAACTCAGCGCGCCGCTGCTGGCCCTGATCGACCAAGAGATCGGCCTGGATGAGGTTCCCGCCGCCTATGAGCGGCTGTTGGCGGGGCGCAGCGACGGCTTGAAAACAATCATCCGCATGCGGCAACCTGTCGAGCAGTCGTGATTTCCGATAAATCGCCGGGAAGGACTTTTGAAATGATCACGTTGCCCGATACGGCCAGCCCTCTCTACGAGAAGGTGAAGGACTACATCCTGACCAACATCGGAAAAGGCCAGTGGAGCAAGGATCGCAAGCTGCCGTCCGAAAATGAGTTGGTGGCGTCGCTCGGCGTGTCGCGGATGACGGTGCACCGGGCCTTGCGGGAACTGACCGCGGCGGGATTTCTGACTAGGCTGCAAGGTGTGGGAACCTTCATTGCGCCGCCGCGGCCGCAATCGACGCTGATCGAGATTAACAACATCGCGGCGGAAATCGTCGAGCGCGGCAACAGGCATCGCTCCGAGGTCCTCGTGCTCGAAACGATCATGCCGACAAAGGAGTTGGCGCTGTCGTTCGAATTTCCAAAGCGTGTCTCCATCTATCATTCCGTCGTCGTCAATTTCGAGAACGATCTGCCGGTGCAGGTGGAAGAGCGCTTCGTCAATCCGGCTCTGATACCCGACTACGACAAGCAGGATTTTTCGAAGACGGCGACTTACGACTACTTGATGCAGAAAACCCCGGTGACCGAGGTCGAGCATATCATCTCGGCGATCCCGGCCGATGCCGAGACGGCGCGGCATCTGGCTATCGATGTCGGCGCCTGCTGCCTATTCCTGCACCGCCGGACATGGACGGGCGCGGTGGTGGCCACGATCAGCAAGCTGACTTATGCCGGCAGCCGCTACTCGCTCGGCAGCCGCTATTCCCCTTCCAAAAACAGCTGACGGCAACGCTGCGACGCAAGACGGAAAGGTTTCGTTGCCAATGTATATACATGCATTGAGGGCAGACGGATGCGCCCGATCAAAGTGGAAGTTGGAGCCCAACTAGGTTGTATATGCATGTATGTATTTTAGCCTTGACATCCGCTCCGGCTGACGCTGAAATATCTTCGCACTTCACCCTGAAGTGGCAGGTAAGACGCCAAGGCATAGTGCCGCAAGAGCAGAAACCCGCAGTCTCACCAGACCGGATGCCTGGGTAAGAAAAGCGGTCTGATCATCAAGGGGAACAAAGATGATGCGTAACCTAACAGCACAATTTCGCGCGCTCGTGATGGCCGCCGCCATCGGGCTCGCCGCCGCCCCGGCAGCCCACGCTGCCGATGCGGCTATTCCCACCACGCCCGAGGCGGGAGCGTTCAAGATCGGCATCGAGCCGTGGCTTGGCTATGGCCAGTGGCATGTCGCCGAGGCCAAGGCGCTGTTCAAGGCAAACGGCCTGACGGACGTCCAGATCGTCAACTTCGCCGAGGACAAGGACATCAACGCAGCACTCGCAAGCGGCCAGCTCGACGCCGCCAACATCGCCACCCACACGGCGATGGGCATGGTTGCGGCCGGCCTGCCGGTGAAGATCGTGCTGCTGCTCGACGTCTCCATGACCGCCGACGCCATCATCGCCGGCAAGGACGTCACCTCCATCGCGGACCTCAAGGGTAAGCAAGTCGCCTTCGAGGAAGGCACGACGAGCGACATCCTGCTCAAATACGCACTCGCCAGGAACGGCATGTCGATCGACGACGTGAAGCCGGTTCCGATGCCGGCGTCCGACGCCGGCAGCGCCTTGATCGCCGGCCAGGTGCCGGTCGCGGTGACCTATGAACCGTACCTCACCGTCGCCATGGCGCAGAACAAGGATCTTAAGCTGCTGTTCACCGCCGGCGAGGATCCCGGCCTGATCAGCGACGTGCTGGTGGTGCGCGACGAGGTGATCAAGTCGCGGCCCGGCCAGGTGCTGGCCATGATCAAGAGCTGGGACGCGGCGCTCAAGGATTACAATGCCGACACGCCTGGTGGCCGAGCCATCATCGCCAAGGCGGTCGGTTCGGACGTCAAGGACCTCGACACCGCCTTTGATGGCGTGCGCTACTACTCGCTCGCCGAAAACAAGACGGCGCTCACCGGCGACTTCACCACCAAGACCTTCGCCGATGTCGAGGCCGCCGCCAAGAACGCCAAGCTGCTGCAGGCCGATGTGACGCCGGAGCAGATGATCGACCCGTCCTTCGTCAAGGCGGCGGAATGACCAAGGCCGGACCGAGGTGGTGACGCGAATGTCCGCAGAGCGTCCCACGCCGGGACCGGCCGTGAAACCGGCGAGGCGCCGCCGATCCTCCGGGATCGGCGTGCCCATCGCCAAGTCGCGTTTCCTGACGATCGCGGTGGCTGTCTTCGTCGGGCTTGGCCTTGCCTGGTGGGCGGCGACCGGACTGGGATTGGTGAAGCCCATCTTCCTGCCGTCGCCGGGCAGCGTCGCGACGCAGATCGCCAAGCTCGCGGCCGACGGCACGTTGTGGCTGGACCTCAAAGCCTCGATGTACCGCATTTCCATCGGCTTCCTCATCGCCTCGGCGCTGTCGATACCGATCGGCGTGCTGATCGGCAGTTTCCGTTCCTGGGAAGCGGCCATCGAGCCGCTGGTGGATTTCATCCGCTACATGCCGGTCGTCGCCTTCGTGCCGCTCTCCATCCTGTGGGCGGGCACCGGCGATTCGCAGAAGTTCCTGATCATCTTCATCGGCACCTTCTTCCAGCAGGTGCTGATGATCATGGACAATGTGAAACGGGTTCCCGCCGATTTCATCGGCCTTGGGCGCACACTCGGCCTGCCGGATCGCAAGATCCTGACGCGCATCGTCGTGCCCAGTGCGTTGCCGGGTATCTGGGATACGCTGCGCATCAGCCTGGGCTGGGCATGGACCTGGCTGGTGCTGGCCGAACTTGTCGCGGCGACATCGGGTCTCGGCTATCGCATCACCGTGTCGCAGCGCTATTTCCAGACCAACACCATCATCGGCTACATCCTGCTGCTTGGCCTGCTCGGCCTCATCACCGACCAGGTGATGAAGGCGCTGGAAAAGGTGTTGTTCAAGCAAGAGGGCCGCTCGCAATGAGGAACGGTCGATGATTCCTCCCAAATTGCGGATCGCCGGTCTGCACAAGAGCTTCGGCACGGGCGAGCGGCGTAAGGAAGTGCTGCGCGACATCAACCTCGATCTTGCCGACAATGAGTTCGTCTCCCTGGTCGGCACATCGGGCTGCGGCAAGAGCACGCTGCTGTCGATCGTGGCCGGGTTGCAGGATTTCGACGCCGGCGATCTCAGCATCGATGGCGCGCCCATCCTGCAGCCGGGGCTCGACCGCGGCGTCGTCTTCCAGTCCTACACGCTGCTCCCCTGGCTGACGGCGCGGCAGAACATCGAGTTTGCCCTCAAGGCCGCCGGCTACGATCGCTCGACCTGCCGCAGCATCGCGCTGGAGCATCTCGAACTCGTCAAGCTGTCGGATAGTGCCGATCGCTATCCGGCCGAACTCTCGGGCGGCATGAAACAGCGCGTCGCCATTGCGCGTGCGCTTTCCTATCGGCCCAAGATGCTGTTGATGGACGAGCCCTTCGGCGCCCTCGATGCGTTGACCCGGCACCAGATGCAGGAACTGCTGACCCAGATCTGGGAGGAACACAGGTTGACCGTCCTGTTTGTCACCCATGACGTGGAGGAGGCCGTCTATCTGTCGGACCGGATCGTCGTCATGGGGATCGGTCCGGGCCGCATCACGCAGACCTTCAACGTCGATATCGAGCGCCCGCGCCGCGAAGAGGTGATGGAAAGCCCTGCATTCATGGATATACAGCGCGGCGTACACAAGGCCATCCGCGAGGGCTCAAAACGCCCCGAAATGGCGTAGGCGCCCGCAGTCACCTGTAGGCCCTCACGTCGCCTTGCCGACCGCTGCGTCCAGTTCCAGCTCGCTCTCCGAAATGTCGTCGAACGAAGCATAGTTCATGTTGTAGAGGCGGGCGTAGAGGCCCTTTCCTGCCATCAACTGCTCGTGGTTGCCGCTTTCGACGATCTCGCCGTTCTGCAGCACGATGATGCGGTCGGCGCCGCGGATGGTGGCCAGACGGTGGGCTATGACCAGCCCGGTACGGCCTTCCAGCAGCGTTATCAGCGCCTTCTGGATCAGCATCTCGGTGTAGGAATCGATGCTGGCCGTGGCTTCGTCGAGCACCAGGATCTTGGCGTCCGCCACCAGCGCGCGCGCAAAACTGATCAGCTGGCGCTGGCCGAGCGAGAGATTGCCGCCGCGCTGCTCGAGTTCGGTGTCGTAGCCATCGGGCAGGTTCTCGATGAAATCGTGCGCGCCGACGGCCTGTGCTGCGCGCACCACCTCCTCGCGGCTGGCGCCGGTCTTGTGATAGCGGATGTTTTCCAGCACCGAGCCGGAGAACAGGAACGGCTCCTGCAGCACCATCGCCACCTGATCGCCGAGCGAATCCTGGGTCAGGTCACGCACGTCGTGGCCGCCGACGAGAACCTCACCCGACCAGACATCGTAGAAACGGTGCACCAGCGCCATCGAGCTCGACTTGCCCGACCCGGTCGGACCGACAAGGGCCACGGTCTCGCCCGGATTGACGCGGAAGGAGATGTTCTTCAGCACCGGCTGGTTCGGCCGGTAGCCGAAGGTGACGTTCCTGAACTCGACCGAGCCGTCCATGTCGCGCGACAACGCCACCGCGCCTTGCCTGTCGCTGACGTCGACCGGCACGTCGAGCACTTCGGAGATGCGCTGGCCCGATGCCATGGCGCGCTGCATGACGCTGTACTGCATGGTGAGCGAGCGGATCGGGTCGAAGAAGCGCTGGATGTAGAACAGGAACGCCACCATGACGCCGATATCGAGGCTGTGCGAGAGCACCATCGAGCCGCCGACGACGATGACGGTCGCCATGGCGACGCCGGTCAGCGTGTCGACGATCGGCACCATCACCTGCGCGTATTTCGCCGACGTCAGATGGGCATTGAGATTGGCCAGCACCTTCTCGTCATAAAGGTCGAAATTGACGTGCTGGCGCTCCAGGCTCTGCACGGTGCGCACGCCGTGGATGCCTTCGGCCAGCGCGCCGTTGGCGATCGAGTTGGTCTCGTGCGCGGCCATGAAGGCGACCTTGGCGCGCGGCAGCCAGAACAGGCGCACGATGAACAGCGCCGGCATGGTCGACAGCGTCAGCAGACCGAGCCGGAAATCTAACCAGAGCAGGACGCTGACGATGCCGAACAACAGCACGATGTCGCCCACCGACATCACCGATGTCTCGAGGAACTCCTGCATCGAATTGACGTCGCCCTGCAGCCGCGACATCAGCCGGCCGACCTCGGTCTTGTCCATGAAGCTTAGCGAGACCCGCTGCAAGTGGCTGAACATGGCGCGGCGCAGGTCGGACAGCACGTTCTCGGCGACCTTGCCGACCACGCTTTCCTGAACATAGCTGGCGGCGTAGTTGATGAGGATGATCGCTGAGAAAGCGCAGATCGCAGCGATCATCACCGACTGGTCGAGCCGGCCTGCCGTCATGCCGTGGTCGATGGCGTAGCGGATGACCAGCGGGATCGCCAGTTGCGTCAGGGTGAACACCAGCACAGCGGCGACCGAGATGAAAATCCGGCTCTGATACGGCTTCACGAAGCTCCAGATACGCCTGACAATGCGCGGGTCGTAGGCCTTGCCGAAAACCTCTTCCTCGTCGCGATGCGAGCCGACGACGGCCTTGGTCGGGCGGCCGCTGGTGTCTTCCTTGTCGTCGTCGCTCTGTGTCGACATTACGCGGCTCCCATAGCCGCAGGCCGGTCATCGTCGGGCCGAAGCTGCAGGTCGTAGAGCGCGCGATAGCGTCCGCCGACCGCCAGCAGTTCCTCATGCGTGCCGCGCTCGACGATGCGGCCGCCCTCGACGAACAGGATCTGGTCGGCATGCATCAGCGAACTCAGCCGATGTGAGATGATCAGCGTGACGCGATCCCTGGCGAAGCGCTTCATCGCCGCCCGGATCCGCTGCTCGGTGCCGGCGTCGATTGCCGCGGTCGAATCGTCGAAGACCAGCACCGATGGCCGCAACATCAGGCTGCGCGCGATTGTCAGGCGCTGCCGCTGGCCGCCGGAAAGCGACGCACCGCGTTCGCCGACGACCGTGGTGTAGCCCGCCGGAAGTCCGATGATGTAGTTGTGCAGCTGGGCGTACTCGGCGGCCTGCCCGATACGGGTCTCGCGCGCCCAGGGATTGCCATAGGCGATGTTGTTCTCGATCGAGGTGGTGAACAGGAACGCGTCCTGTTGCACGACGCCGACGGCCTTGCGCAGCGATTGCAGCGTCACCTCACGGATGTCCTGGCCATCGATGGTGATCGCACCTGAGGTGACGTCGTAGAAACGCGGGATCAGGTGCGCGATGGTCGACTTGCCGCTGCCGGGCGGGCCGACAATGCCGATGGTTTCGCCGGACTTGGCCTCGAAGGAAATGCCCGACAGCGTCGGCCGTCCGCCCGCGCCCTCATAGCGGAAGCCGACATTGTCGAAGCGCAGCACGCCGTCGGTGACGACGAGATCCTTGGCGCCGGGCGCGTCCTCGATGTCGAGTTCGGCGTCGAGCAGTTCGAACAGGCGGGTGCCGCAGGTCGAGGCGCGCGCGAACGAGTTGACCATCAGGCCGAGCTGGCGCACCGGCATCTGCAGGATGGTCATGAAGGTGAGGAATTGGGCCAGAGTGCCGACGCTGATCTGGCCCGCGATCACCTTCTGGCCGCCGAACCAGAGCACCAGGCCCATGGCTGCCAGGAAGGAGAAGTTCATGGCGCTGGTGTTGGAGACGCGGATGTCGACGCGCTGATTGGCAAGCTCCAATGCCGACAGCTTGGCGCGGTCGAATTTTTCGAGCTCGTGCCGCTGCGCCGCGAAAGCGCGCACGACACGGATGCCCCCGAGATTCTCGTCCATCACCCGGCTCAGCACCGAGAGGCGCTCCTGCAACGTTAGCCAGGTGCTGCGCAATGCGAGCTGGGTGACTGAGGATCGCCAGGCAACGAACGGCACGAAGCTCAAGCTGAGCAGCCCGAGCACGAGATCGGTGCTGATCAGCAGATAGGCGCCGACGCCGATCAACACGCCGAGCAGCACGACGCGCAGGATGCCGGTGGAAAAGAACATGCGCACGCCGTCGAGATCGAGCAGGCCGAGCGTGATCAGATCTCCGGTGTGGACCCTGTCGTGGAAGGAGAAGCTCAATCGCTGGATCTTCTCATAGAATGCCAGGCGCAGCTCATAGCCGGTGCGGTGACCGACGGCCTCGCCATAGTAGTTCTGCGCCATGGTGAAGAGACCGCGCAGGATGCTGACGACGAGCAGCGTCAGCGCCGTGTTCCACAGCGCCTGCTCTGCCGCGGCACCGGCACCCGTGGTCATGACGCCCTGCGCCTGGTCAATGGCGCGTCCCAGCAGGCGCGGAATGAACAGCTGCAGCGTCGCGGCAATGAAGGTCGAGACGATGGTGATGGCGACCTGCCAGGGATGGCGCAGCGTCATGCGCACGATGCGGAGCAAGGTGCTGAGGCCCTTGCCCCACGAGGCTTCCGCCACATGGGCAAACGATTTGCCGCGCTCCGGCGCGCCGCCGATTGCTTGCGTGTTCAAAAGAAAATATCCAGACCAATCCGGACGTTAGCCCGGACTAATAAAGCAGACTCAATTCAGATGGCGCGATGGTACGCGGGTCCGGCTTCACCGTTCAAGAGCCAATGCCGTCAGCGCACTGTGCCTGAAGCAACATGCTGCGAGTGTGATCCGGCGCATTGCCGGGACCGGCTCGTAGCGGCCATTGGCCGACGAGGCCGGCAGCCGCAGTTAGGCAGGAGACGGCCGGACGAGATGCAACCACCCGTCCGGCCGGAGTTCCAGTTGCTAGGCAGGTATCAGGACGGCGATACGATGCACACCGACCTCCTTGCTTGTATTCGTCGCCTCGTCGGTCTTGCCCTTGGAGCAGGTGTACATGTCACCTGTCTTGAGCTTGAATTCCTTGTCTGCCTTCTTGATAGTGAACGCGCCGGAAGTGATCGTGCAGACCATGTCGTTGTCCATCACGGTTTGAGGGGCGTGTGCTCCGGGCTGAAAGACTATGTCGACAATCGCGATGCTCTTGTAGGCGGGAATGTCGGAGTTGCCGGTGCCGACCTCAACCAGTCTGACACCGGGCGCAATCTCCTTGCCTTCCTTCGGGCCGTATTTCTTGACCTTCGCGGACGCCGTCAGGGCAAAAAAAGGCGTCGCCGCGGCGGCCGTCATACCGAGAGCAATTGCAGACCTGCGATTCATGGTTTTCATCGCGTCCTCCCATTGGTTGGTCACGCACGAAGGTGCATGGCGATGATATATTAGCACAAACGCATTTACTTGTATGCGAAGAAGCGCCGAAGTCCATCTCGGCGGTAGAACTCCGGGCTTCCGGTTACCGCAAGTCAGTACGCCGCGACAATTTCACATGCCGCCGCCGCAGCCGTCGGACAGGTCCCAGACATCGACGATCTGCTTGCCGATGAAGCCGTGCTCGCGGATCAGGTATTTTGCCAGACCGCCATACACTTTCCAGCGCCAGCATTGGCAGCAGCACGGACCCTTCTCCTCGGAATTTGCCATCGCATAGTCGTAGGTCTGCTGTTCGGTGCTGGTGAGTTTCACATCGTAGTAAGGCATCATCTTCTGCGCGACGCCTGCCGGGATATCGTACGGATCACTCGGGATCATCGCTATGTCCCGGTATCTGGCCAAGCCGCTCACCTGCTCGACATAGCGCTTCATTTCCATCGGGCTGCAGCACGAGCCCTTGATCCGCGAGGTGCTCGGCATGGTGGCGATCGATTCCGTGAATTTGGCCGAGCACGTGCTGTTGCCGTTTTCGCTGAGGTCTTTGAAGCGGCTCGCCAGGCCTGGATCCTCCGCGGCGATTGCCAAATCCGTATCCCTGAGGAAGCCCATAATCGCGGCGGTCCCAAAAATGCCGCGCAGAACCGTTCGTCGACTGGGGTGCGATATCTGGCTCATTTGGCGGCCCTGGCCTGCTCGACCAGGCTCTTCATCGTCGCAAGATCGGTCGCGCCCGGGAAAATCCGGCCGCTGACGACGAAGCCTGCCATGATCGGCGCCACTTGGCGGCTGCGTTGCAATGGCCAGCATGAGGGAACGGGCCATTTTGCCGGAAACTCCGCCGGATTGCCCTGAATTATAGATCATAGGGTTCTCCTTCCTTCGGATGATGCTTCAGAAAAGGTTCTTTAATTTCGCCAGCCAGCCCTCTTGCTGTTCGTGATGCGGCCGCTCGATGCTATTGGTCAGCGCATTGACCAAGGTGACGAGATTGATCGGTGCGAAATCCAGGCCATGGAAATTCGCGCGCCAATGGCCCTCCTTGTCGATCACATGCGTGACGATGCCGTGCGCCTGAATGCCGTCGTCCGTTTTGGTAAATTTGTGGCCAAAAGCTTCCGCCAGCGTGCGGGTAGCGTCCTCCGGCTGGTCCTGGGTTGTGGTCAGGAACGCCCAATTGACGGGATCGAGCCCATGCGTTGGCCCGTATTTTCGCATCACGTCCGGCGTGTCTCTCGTCGGATCTGTGGTGATGCTGACAAAGGTGACCTGGTCCTTCATCGGCGTGCCGTTCACCATTTTCTGGATCTCGGCGATCTTCTCGGCATGCAAGGGACAAACGTCCGTGCACGATGTGTAGATGAAATGGAGGATGACAACCTTGCCACGCAGATCAGCCAGTCGCACGACGCGCCCGTCGGCGGTGCGCAGCGTGAAATCGGGCGCTGGCTTGTCGATCGGCTGGAAATACTTTTCGTCGCCCTGAAGCATGGCGTCGAGTTCTTCGAGCGAGTGCGCTTGCGCGCCGTGCACGAAGCCCACAATCAGCGCAGCTACGGAAATCAGGCACCGCAGGAAATGCATCCATTCTTGGATACGGACTGGCATCAACTGTTACCTTTCAGATCGGCGGGCACTGTTGTCGGACCAACGGTGACCTCTTCAGCTTTGGGGGGACCGTCTTCGGCCGGATAGGCGCGACCTGTCATCTTGTGCATGCAGAGGCCAAGCGCGCACATTGCGACGCAGGGCAAAGCGCTGAGAAGCAGCGGCGCGACGCCCGCCGCGGCCAGCCAGCTCCAGTTGGATGCAAGGCCTGCGACGATCACGGCCGCCGCCAATGCGGGGAAGCCACGCCGGCCGCCGAGATAGTAGCGAATGGAGGCGAGAACATTGCGACCGAACGAGGCCTCCTTGGCTCGGATCAGTTCTGTAGTGGTCACAATGAATTCCTTCTCAGTTGGCAGCAAAATGGCTGCGGATGAAGTCGACCATGTCGGGAGCATCCCATTCAGCCGGACCAATCAGGCGGGCGATTTCCTTGCCTCGGCGGTCGATCAGCAATGTCATGGGAAGGCCGAGGGCGCCGAGCGTGAACATCGCCTTGGCCGACGTGTCGATGTTGAGGGCGAGATGCTCGATACCGATCTCGGCGAAGAACTTTTTCACCTTGTCCGGACCGCCGCGATCCATCGACAGCGCGACGACCTCGAAGTCCGGCCCGCCGAGTTTGGCCTGCAGCCTGTCGAGCGTCGGCATTTTCCTTGCGGCAGGGAGCGCACCACGTCGCCCAGATGTTGAGCAGCACGACCTTACCGGAAAAATCGGCGAGCGTTTTGGGTTGCCCATCGCCGTCCTGGAACTGAATCTCCGGAAGCGGCTGCGGGCTCGCCTGAACAGCAAAATTCTGCGGCGGCTCGCCGGCCGTCGCAGGTCCAGGTACCGCGAGCAGTGCGCCGAACAGAGCGAGAGCGACCATCTTCATAGCTGCCGTTCCCTCAATTCGAGCCGCAGGAACGTCATGGCGAGCCAGGTTCGGGCAGGGTAACCCGACATATCGGCAGACATCGCGATTACCTTTCAATCCGTCGCGTAGACGGTGGGCGCCTTGCCGTCCTTGGTGAAGGCGTAGACGATGAAAGGGCCGGCCTTCTCGCCACCCATGCCGGGGGCACCGGTCGGCATGCCGGCCAGCGTGATGCCGGTGATGGCGGGCCGCTCCGTCAACAGCTTCTTGACGATATCGACCGGCACCAGGCCGTCGACGACATAGCCGTCGACCATCAGCGTGTGGCAGCCTTCGAGGTCCGCCGGCACGCCGGCATCGCTGCTGATCTGGGACAGGTTGTTGACGGGCTTGATGTCGACCTTGAAGCCGTTGTGTTCCAGATAGTTGGCATAAGATTCGCAGCAGCTGCATTGCGGGTTCTTCTACATCACCGCGTTGATGGTCGCCGCGACAGCCGGCAGCGGCATGGCGATCGCGATTGCGAAGGCGGCGAGGGAATAAGTCAGTTTCATTGCAGTTCTCCTTGTTGTCTTGACGTTGTTTGACGAGAAAATCAGGTCACTCGAAACACCGTCATGAGGCCGGCCATCTGGTGGTCGGCGACATGGCAGTGCAGCATCCAGTCGCCGGGATTGTCGGCGACGAAGGCGCATTCGATCGTATCCTTGGGAGCCAGCAGCACCGTGTCCTGCCATCGCCGGTGCGGCACCGTCGAGCCGTTGCGCGCAAGCACCAGCATGCTGAAGCCATGGACATGCATCGGGTGCCACCAGGCGGTTTCGTTGCGCATGGTGAGACGACAGGTTGCGCCGCGGGGCAAGGTGAACTGCGGCGCCATGCCGGCGTGGCCGTCACCGGTCATCGACATGCCGTTGATCGCCCAGGCAGCGCCACCCTTCATGCCGGGTGTCGCCATGCCCATCATGCCGCCGACGCCGGCGAGCTTGCCGCCACCCATCATGCCGCCTTGCAGGACGATCTCCTGGCGCTCGGCGCTGGCGAGATCGGGTTGCTGCAGCGGGTTGCGCGGCAGGCCAGGCGGCGTGTCGAGAGGATGGGTCCGAAGCGGCGATGCGGTGTGATAGGCAAGCGTGTTCAGCGTGTAGGCGAGACCGTCGTAGAAATCGTCGATCACCGCGTAACGCTTGCCTGGGTCGCCCTGCATATCGATCACGACGTCGATGCGCATGGCAGGTGCCAGAACAAGGCGGCCGTCCTCCGGTTCATGCGGATCACAGGGCTGGCCGTCGATCGCCACGACGACCGGGCGGTGGCCTTCGAAGCGCAGCGCCATGATGCGGGCGAGCGAGGCATTGGCCAGCCGCAGCCTGACGCGTTCGCCCGCCCTTACGCTCTGGTCGGCCGGCGCCATGCCATTGATGGTGACGACGTTGCCAACGCGGCCGGACATCGCAGCGTCCATCGCGCTGCCGAAGCCGGGCGCCACCTGCCCGTCCTCGGCAAGTCGCCAGTCCTGCAGCAACCACAAGAGGTCGCGGTCGACAGCAACGGGTTCGATCTCCTCGACAATGAGGGCGCCAGCGAGCCCGCGGCCGAGCTGCACAAGGCTGTTGGCATGCGGATGGTACCAGAAGGTGCCGGCGTCGGGCGGCGTGAATTCATAGACGAAATCTGTCCCCGGCTTGATCGGCGGCTGCGTCAGGCCGGGCACTCCGTCCATGGCGTTTTGCAGGCGGATGCCATGCCAATGGACCGTGGTTTCCTCGTCCAATGCGTTCTCGACAGTGATGCGAGTGGGTCGGCCCTGGCGCAGGCGCAGTATGGGGCCGGGGATCGTCCCGTCATATGCCCAGACAGGAGTGAGCGGACCGCCAGGGCCGGTGAAGTTGGCATGGCCTGGCGCGATCCTGATGCGGCGCTCGTCGGCGGTGGATGCTCTTGGCGTTGCGGGACGCACCAGGGCGGCCGCAGCAAAGCCCGCCGCCGCGAGGGCGAACCCGCGGCGTGAAATGGAATGACTGGAATCGATACTCAATCTCAAGCCCTTTGCGATCTCGATCGACGGCGAGCCTTTCGACGTCGAATTGCTGGGCGCCTGCCGGCGCAAAGCGCCAGCGGCAATCAAACGCCGGAAATCAGCCGCGGGATGGCTGAAACGGCGTCAGACGAGATCGGTGGATTTGGGAGGGAATGGGTCGGGCAAGGAACTTCGCCCGTGAAGGAACGGCATCGGCAGCGCCGATGGTTGTTGCACCGATGGAACCACGGTGATGGCGAGGCTTTGAGGGAGCACGGCGAGCACCGGTGCGATGCAGGTCGGCGGACAATGCATCGGTTTGCCGGTGTCGCCCGCGCCCTTGACGCAGGCGTTGCAGTCGCCATTCATGGCGGTGTCGGCCATCTTGGCCATGCCGGTGTCGGCAGGCATGGTCATGCCGCTGCCAGTCGTCATCATCATCATCTTCGCCGACATGACGCTCGCCTGAGCGGCAGACAGGCTGAACCCGGCGGTCAGGAATACCGCGAGCAGCATGACAAGGATATGTTTTGGCGACCGGCGTGCCATCATGCATCTAGGCTGGCCTCAAAAGACGGTATTTGCAAGCTGGATTCCAATGCTGCGACAATCCCGGCATCGCACCGCGCCTGAAGAGGAACCGTGCTGTTGCAGGCCTTCGGACTGTCGATGATCCGCTACAAAGCCTGGCCGTGCCGCCAGCAGGCGATCCGATGGCCGGCAGCGACCTCCATGGCTGATGGTTCCGCCTTTCGGCAGTCGGGCAGGACCAGGGGGCAGCGGTCGGCGAAGGAGCATCCTGTGTTCGAGATGCCGGCGGCCTCGATCTCGATTTGAGCGGATAGTGGCGCGGCCTCGTCGGAGGACGCCGCCAGCAGGAGGGCCGTATAGGGGTGATTGGGGCCGTGAAAAATCTGGTCGGATGAGCCGGTTTCGACCAGGCGGCCGCGATAGAGCACGCCGATCCTGTCGGCCATGTAGCGCACGACCCTGAGGTCGTGGCTGATGAACAGGTAGGTGGTGTCCTTGTCGCGCTGCAGGTCGTTGAGCAGGTTGAGGACGGTCGCCTGAACGGAGACGTCGAGCGCCGAGGTCGGTTCGTCGAGCACGACGACCTTCGGCATGCCGGCAAAGGCCCGCGCGATGGCCGCCCTTTGCCGCTGGCCGCCGGACAGCGATCGCGATTTCTGCTCGGCGGTAGTGCTGGCAAGGCGAACCGATTGCAGCAAGTCGCGGACGCGGGCTTTTATCGCACGGCTGCGCAGACCAGCGAGCCGGCGCAGCGGGCGGCCGAGGATCCTGCCGATCCGCTGGCGCGGGTTGAGCGTGCGATCCGGCGACTGGAAGACCATCTGCACGTCGCGGCGTTCGGCAAGGTTCCTCTTCTCGACGCGCGGCGCGACCGTCCTGCCGAACAGTTCGACCGATCCGGCATCAGGCGTCTGCAGGCCGGTGACGATCCGTGCCAGGGTCGACTTGCCGGAACCGGACTCGCCGATCAGCCCGAAGGTCTCACCCTGGCCGATGTCGAGGTCGACGTGGTGCAGCACTGGCTGGCTGCCGAAGGCATGGCTGATGCCTTTGCAGGCGATCGCGATCCGGCGTTCCTTTGGCGGGCCGGCGTTTTCATTCTGGACCGCGGAATGCGATGGCAGGCCGTCCGTCTCCGCCAGTCTCCCGTTCCGCTTGGTGTAATTGAGCGCCGGGATCGAGGCGATGAGCGTCTTCGTATAGGCGTGAGAGGGGTTGTCGAAAACATCGGCGGCGGCGCCGCTTTCGACCACCTTTCCAGACTGCATCACCGCCACCCGGTCGCAGGAGCGGCGGATCATGTTGATGTCGTGGCTGATCAGCAGGATGCTGGTTTTGTGGTCCTTGCGCAGGTCGGAGAGGATGGCGATGATCTCGGACTGGACGCTGGCGTCGAGCGCCGTCGTGGGCTCGTCCAGCACCAGCAGCGACGGGTTGAGCGCAATCGCGATGGCGATGTTGGCACGCTGCTGCATGCCGCCGGAGAGTTCGTGTGGATAGAGCCCCAGTACCCGCTCCGGATGGCTCACCCGGACCCGCCCGAGCAGTTCGGAAGCCCGCTCGCGCGCCTCGTCGGGGCGAACCGGGCGATGCCGCATGATCGTCTCGGTGATCTGCCGGCCGATCGTCATGCTTGGATTGAGGGCCGCGCCCGGGTGCTGGTAGACGGCGGCGATATGATTTCCCCTGAGTTGGCGCAGCTGCTCGGCGGAGAGGTCGCGGATTTCCTGGCCCTGGAATTCAAGCGCCGACGCCGCGAGGCGGGCATTCCTCGGCAGATAACGCAGTATGGCGAGCGCCACCGAGCTTTTCCCCGATCCCGACTCGCCGACAAGGCCGAGCGCTTCGCCTTCGCCTATGTGGAGCGAGATGCCACTGACGGCAGGATGCGATCCGTTGCGCCCGTCATAGGCGATGGAAAGCTGGTCTACGTTCAGAACCGAGGGGAACATGGGGAGCTTGAAACCACTTTCTTCCAGCGCCGCGATCAAGGGCAATCGCTTCCGCTTTCGCAATGCATTATCTCTATAAAATTACTCGGATTAAGCCGGAGCGCAATCTACCTTTCTAGGATCAGGAGAGATTGTCGCCGCTTGCGCAAGCAGCACGACAAGTCTCCGGAAGCAGATCTGGAAGGAGACCGGCATGGCTCGAGACCACATGATCCTCAGCGCATTCTTCTTCAACCCGCAGGGCGATCATCGGATGTCGTGGCGCCATCCGCGGGCACCGGGCCGGGAGGTGCTGGACTTCGAGTTCTACCGTGATCTCGTGCAGGCGGCCGAGCGGGCCAGAATCGACACCATCTTCGTCGCCGACCACGTGTCGATCTGGGATTCGGTCAAGAGCGGTGTCGCGCACTACGCCAATGCCCGCCTCGAACCGCTGACGCTGCTGTCGGCGCTGGCCGGGGTGACAAAACACATCGGCCTGATCACCACTGCGTCGAGCTCCTACAGCGAGCCCTACAATGTGGCGCGAATGTTTGCTTCGCTCGACCATATCAGCAAGGGCAGGGCGTCGTGGAACGTCGTCACCTCGGCGATGGACGAGGAGGCGCGCAACTTCGGCCGCGACGGCAACATCGAGCATGCGTTCCGCTATGAGCGCGCGGCCGAATTCCTCGATATCGTCAAGGCGCTGTGGGACAGCTGGGAAGACGAGGCGCTGCTGATCGACAAGGCGACGGGCTATTTCGCCGACCCCGACAAGGTCCACCCCATCGATCACAAAGGCAAGCATTTCAAGGTGCGCGGGCCGCTCAACGTCTCGCGGCCGCCGCAGGGCCATCCGCTGATCGTCCAGGCCGGCTCGTCCGAGGACGGCAAGAATTTCGCCACCGGCCAGGCCGATGCGCACTTCGCCATCTACAGCACCAAGGAGGATGGCATCAAATATCGTCAGGATATCAACGAGCGTCTCGCCCGCCACGGCAGGCGGCCGGAGAGCTTCAAGATCCTGCCCGGCATCCTGCCGATCGTCGCCGCCTCCGAAGCGGAAGGCCGGGAAAAACAGGAGTATCTGCAGACCTTGCTGCCCGATCAGGTCGGCATCGACCTTCTGTCCAGTTGGAGCGGGCTGGACCTGTCGGTGTTCCCGCCGGACGGGCCGCTGCCGCCGCTGCCGGACGAGAGCACCTTCAATGGCGGGCGCACGTCGCTCAACCGGGTCAAGCAGTGGGCGAAGCAGAATCTCAGCCTGCGCGAGATTGCCCGCAAGCTCGCCAACAGCGGTTCGGTGCCGACCGTCGCCGGCACGCCAAGACAGATCGCCGACCAGCTCGAGGACTGGTTCGTCTCCGGTGCCGCCGACGGCTTCAACCTGATGTTCCCGCTGCTGCCGGAGGACTGGGTGAACTTCGCCGAAAAGGTGGTGCCGGAACTGCAGCGCCGTGGCGTCTTCCCGACCGAATACGCGCCCGGAACGCTGCGCGACCGCTTCGGCCTGGCGCGGCCCGCCAACCGTTTCGCCGAGCAGCGCGACAATGCGCGCGCCGTGTCCTGACCGGGAGAACGATCATGACCGTCGCGCCAAGATTGCAGCCGCGTGAAGCGACCGCTCCGCAGCTCGTCAATATCCTGCACAGCCCCAAGCGCGTGCGCGTCAAGTTCGATGGCCGCGTTATCGCCGACAGCCGCAACGTGCTGGTGCTGCGCTCCAACCATTTCCTGCCGATCTATTTCTTCCCGCCGTCAGCGGTAGACCCGTCGGTGCTGAAGCCTTCGCTGCATCGCGAACCGCATCCCGTCGGTGGCGAGACGGCCTATTGGGATATCGACAGCGGTGTCAGGCGCAGTGCCAACGCGGCGTGGGCGTTCATCTCGCCGCCGGATGAAAACCTGGCGTCGCTGGCCGGGCGCATCGCCTTCACCTGGAAGGCCGTCGACCAATGGTTCGAGGAGAATGAGGAGGTCTTCGTCCACGCCCGAGACCCCTATGCGCGCATCGATGTTCTGCAAAGCACGAGCCATGTGCAGGTTTGGTTCGACGGCGAGCCGATCGCCGACAGCCATCGCCCGGTGCTGCTGTTCGAGACCCATCTGCCGACGCGCTTCTATCTGCCGGCGGAAGACATCCGGCTGGAGCGGCTGACGGCGTCCGTCACAACGACGCGATGTCCCTACAAGGGCATTGCCTCCTACTGGTCGGGCCTTCTGAGCGACGGGACGGTGCGCCCGGACATCGCCTGGAGCTACCGGGATCCCATAGAGGAAATGCCCAAGATCAAAGGCCTCATCGCCTTCTATCCGCGGGCCGTCGACCGCATCCATCTCGACGGCGAACCCGTCGCATAGGTTTTCAATCTTCATTTCAGAGCAGGGGTTTAACATGACCAAACGCAGGGATATCGACGCACTTCGCAATCTTTCGGGGGACGTCTGGAATGTCGCCGTCGACGAATATCAGGGCGGCTTTCTCAAGCGCCGCGATCTTCTGAAATATGCCGCACTGCTCGGCCTGACCGGCTTTGCCGCCTCGCAGGGGCTTGGAGGCGCGCGCGCCGCGGCCGCCGCCGGCGGCACGGTGCGTGTCGGGCTCGGCCAGCCGACCAAGGCGATCGATCCGGTTTCGCTCACCGATCCGGCCAGCATCGGCGTGATCAGCCAGGTCGGCGAATATCTGATCCTCGACGACCCGAAGGACGGGCTTCAGCCGAAGCTCGCTCTGTCCTGGGAAGCCGACGAGACCGCCAGCCGCTGGACCTTCAAATTGCGGCCTGGGGTGAAATTCCATAATGGCCGCGCGGTCACGGGCCGGGATGTGGTGGCGAGCTTCGAGCGGCTGGTCGATCCGGCCAGCGGCTCGTCGGCGCTCTCGGCCTACAAGGGCATCCTGTCCAAAGGCGGCGCCAAGCTGGTCGACGACGAGACGGTCGCCTTCGATCTCGACGGTCCGAACAGCAACTTCCCGTTCTATGTCTCCTCCGACGTCTACAATGCCGTCATCCTGCCGGCCGACTATGCCGGCGATTTCGAGAAGAATTTCAACGGCACCGGCCCGTTCAAGCTCGAATCCTTCCGCCCCAAGCAAGGCGCCAGCTTCGTGCGCAATGAGGATTATTGGGGCGACAAGGCGCTGCCCGACCGGGTCGAAATCAAGTTCTTCGACGACGAGCAGGCTCAGGTGCTGGCGCTGCAGGCCGGCCAGCTCGATGTCATCCCGAGCACGACGCGCCTGGAGCTGGCGATCGAGGGCAATCCCAATTTCAAGCTGCTGAGCGTGCAGGCAAGCTCGCACGACCAGGTGCATCTCAGAACCGACCAGGCGCCGTTCACCGACAAGCGCATCCGCCGCGCGCTGGCCCTCACCATCGACCGCGAGGCGGTGGTCAAGGGCCTGCTGAAGGGCCGCGCCATCGTCGGCAACGACACCCCGTTCGCGCCGATCTTCCCCTCGGCCGATCCGTCGGTGCCGCAGCGCAAGCAAGACATTGCCGAGGCCAAGCGGCTGCTTGGCGAGGCGGGCGTGCCCAACGGCTTCGAGGTGACGCTGACCACCGAACGCGCCTATGACATTCCCGACTATGCGGTGATCATCCAGAACTTCGCCCGGAAGGCCGGCATCGACGTCAAGCTCAATGTCCTGCCGCAGGACGCCTATTACGGCTCGGCGACCTTCGGCAGCTCGCCCTGGCTGGATTCGGTTCTCGGCATCACCGACTACGGCCATCGCGGCACGCCCGACATCTTCCTCAACGCGACGCTGAAGAGTTCGGGCGCGTGGAACGCGGCGCATTTCAGCAACCCGGCCTATGATGCGCTGCTGCTCGACTACTCGAAGGCGCGTGATCTGCAGGCACAGCGCCTTGTTGCCGGCAAGATCCAGACCTTGCTGCTCGATGAGACGCCGGCGATCATCAGCTACTTCTCGCAATACAGCCGCATCGTCAGCTCGAAGGTCGAGGGCGTGCGCTTCACCGCGATCTCGCATCTGCTGCTCGATCGCGTTTCCTTCGTCCAGGCATGATCGCGACATGCTGACCGGCCGCATTCTGTCAGCGCGTGTGGGCACACTTGTCCTCACGCTGTGGCTGGTCAGCATCCTGGTGTTCTTCGCCGGGCAGGTTTTGCCCGGCGATGTCGGCCGCGTCATGCTCGGGCCGTTTGCCGACGCGCAGGCCGTGGCGGAACTGAACAAACGGCTCGGCGCCGACCAGCCGGTTCTCGTCCAGTACTGGCTCTGGTTCAGCAAGGCCGTCACAGGCGATTTCGGCACCTCGCTGTCGATGCGCGCGCCGGTGGCCCCCTTCGTGCTGGAAAGCCTCAAGCGCTCCGCGGCCCTTGCCGGCATTATCTTGATCTTTCTCATTCCGCTCGGGGTTGGCGGCGGTGTCATCGCCGGTCTCAACGCCGGCCGCATCATCGACCGGCTGATCGTGATGGCGGGCGTTTCCTTCGGCATCGTGCCGGATTTTGTGTCCGGCCTGATGCTGCTCATCGTTTTCGGCCTGTGGCTGAACTGGTTTCCGATCTCAGGCGTTGCGCCAGATGGCGCGGGCTTCTGGACGCATGGCTATTATCTGATCCTGCCGGCGCTGCCGCTGGTGCTCAATCTTGCCGGCTACATCGCCCGGATGACACGGGCAGGGGTGATCGAAGCGATGGCCGCCGACTACACACGCACTGCCGTCCTGAAAGGGCTCGAGCCGGGCGAGATCATCCTTCGGCACGTGCTGCGCAATGCGCTGACGCCGACCATCGCGGTGCTGGCGACGCAGACCGGATACATGCTTGGCGGGCTGGTGGTGATCGAGGCGCTGTTCGGCATCCAAGGGCTTGGCAATCTGGTTCTGAACGCGGCCAAGGCGCGCGATTTCCCGATGCTCGAGGCGGGCGTGCTGGTGATGGCGGCAATCTTCGTGCTGTCGGCGGCGGTGGGCGACCTGGTGCTGGCCTTGCTCGATCCGCGGCAACGCCGTCGGACCTCGTCATGACGGATCTGACGGAGTCTCCCGCACCACGGCGCGCCGTGGCCGGCTTTCCGGCAGTGCGCAGGATCCGCGGTGCTTTCCCTGGACTGCCCCCATCGGTCGTGATCGGAACGCTGCTGCTGCTGTTCTGGGTCGTATGCGCGGTATCAGGCAATCTCTTCGTTCCCTATGATCCCTATGCCGAGGATTTTCTGGCGACGCTGACGCCGCCCGATGCCTTGCATTGGTTCGGGACCGATCAGCTCGGCCGCGACGTGCTGTCCCGCATTATCGTCGGATCGCGCGATATCCTGCTGGTCGCGCCGCTGGCGACGCTGGCCGGCGTTGCCGCCGGCAGCATCATCGGCCTGGTGCTCGGCTATTTCGGTGGCCTCACCGATGCCATCGGCGCGCGGCTGCTCGACACCCTGATGGCGTTTCCGTTCATCGTTCTCGTCACCATGACGCTGGTGGCGATCGGGCCGTCGAACCTGACCGTCATCCTGGTGATCGGCATCGCCTATGCGCCGTTGGTGGCGCGCACCGTTCGCGCCGCCGTGCGCGAGCAGAAGGAGCGCGACTATGTCAGCGCCGCCCGGCTCGGCGGTGAAGGCCCGCTTGCCATCATGTTCCTGGAAATATTGCCCAACATTAGGGAGACGATCCTCATCGAGCTCGTCACCCGGCTGGGCTACGCGTTCTTTTCGATCGCGACGCTGAGTTTTCTGGGCCTCGGCATCCAGCCGCCGTCGGCTGATTGGGGACTGGCCGTCGCCGACGGCTACGGCTTCCTGACCGGCGGCAAATGGTGGGTCGTCGTGTTTAATTCCGCGGCGATCGTCTCGCTGGTGATGGCGACCAACCTCATCGCACAAGGCATCGGCGCTTTCGAAAATAGCGATGCATGAGCCTTAATCCGCGCGCCGGAAAACGTCTTTTGCATTGAAGCCTGGCGCGCATCCTTATATCGCATGGCTATGAAGAAAATCGGTTTCCTGTCGTTCGGGCACTGGACGCCCTCGTCGCAATCGCAAGTGCGCTCGGCATCGGACGCGCTTTTACAATCCATCGAGCTGGCCGTCGCCGCCGAGCAGCTTGGCGCGGACGGGGCGTATTTCCGCGTGCATCATTTCGCCCGCCAGCTCGCTTCGCCGTTCCCGCTGCTGGCGGCCGTCGGCGCCAAGACAAGCCGCATCGAGATCGGCACCGCCGTCATCGACATGCGCTACGAGAATCCGCTCTACATGGCGGAAGATGCGGGTGCTGCCGACATCATCGCCGGGGGGCGTCTCCAGCTTGGCATCAGCCGCGGCTCGCCGGAACAGGTGATCGACGGCTGGCGCTATTTCGGCTACGCGCCGCCGGAAGGCAAAAGCGACGCCGACATGGCGCGGCATCACGCCGAGGTCTTCCTCGACACACTGCGCGGCGAGGGGTTCGCACAGCCCAATCCACGACCGATGTTCCCCAACCCGCCTGGCCTACTGCGGCTCGAGCCGCACTCGGAGGGTTTGCGCGAGCGGATCTGGTGGGGCGCGGCCACCAACGCGACTTCGGAATGGGCGGCGAAGCTCGGCATGAACCTGCAAAGCTCGACGCTCAAATTCGACGAGAGCGGCAAGCCGTTCCACATCCAGCAGGCCGAGCAGATACGCATCTATCGCGAGGCCTGGAAAGCGGCCGGCCACAAGCGCGAGCCGCGCGTCTCGGTCAGCCGCAGCATCTTCGCGCTGGTCGACGATCGCGACCGCGCCTATTTCGGACGCGGCAACGAGAGCCGCGACCAGATCGGCTTCATCGAGGAGAACACCAGGGCGATCTTTGGCCGCAGCTACGCGGCCGAGCCGGACGTGCTGATCAAGGAGTTGGCTGAGGACGAGGCGATCGCCGAGGCCGACACGCTGCTGCTCACCGTTCCGAACCAGCTCGGCGTCGACTACAATGCGCATGTCATCGAAGCGATCCTGACCCATGTCGCGCCGGCGCTGGGCTGGCGCTGACGTTCGGATCAAGGCGGATAACTCCAGGGAGGTACACCATGGCGAAGAGAGCGCTGATCGCCTGGGGCGGCTGGGAGGGCCATACGCCGGAGCAGAGCGCGAAGATCGTTCGCAACCTGCTTGAACGCAATGGCTTTGACGTCACGCTCGGCCAGGGCACGGCGGTGTTCGCCGATCCGGAGTTGGCTTCCTTCGATCTCATCGTGCCTGTCATAACGATGTCGACGATCGAGAAGGCCGAGCTGCAGAACCTGACGTCGGCCGTTCGCCAGGGCAGTGGGCTGGGCGGCTTTCACGGCACGATGGGCGATAGTTTCCGCAACGAGCCCGACTATCAGTTCATGACCGGCGGCCAGTGGGTCGCGCATCCCGGCGATATCATCGACTATAGGGTTGCCGTCACCAGGCCGGATGACCCGATCACATCAGGCATCGGCGATTTCGCCTACCGGTCGGAGCAGTATTACATGCATGTCGACCCGAGCAACGAGGTGCTGGCCACGACCACCTTCACCGACGCGCATTTCCCGGGGATAGGCGGCGTCGTCATGCCGGTCGTCTGGAAGCGTCGCTATGGCGCCGGAAAGGTTTTTTACAGTGCACTGGGGCATAATGCCGACGAGTTCGCGGTGCCGGAGATGGCGCTGATCGTCGAGCGCGGCCTTGTCTGGGCCGCCCGTTAGAGGGCACGAGCATGACCGCACCGTTTAGGGATCTGCCGCTGCACACGCCCATCGACGGCCGGCACCGCAAGATGCTGATCGACGGCGCCTGGTGCGACGCGCTGAGCGGCCGGACCTTCGAGACGCGCAATCCCGCCACGGGCGCGGTGATTGGCACCGTGCCGCTCTCCGATTCCGGTGACATCGACCTCGCGGTGGCGGCGGCCCGGCGCGCCTTCGACGGGCCGTGGAGCCGGTTCAAGCCCTATGAGCGCCAAGTGCTGCTGCTGAAGATCGCCGACCTGATGGAGCGCCATTGGGAGGAAATCGCGCTTTCCGACACCACGGATATGGGCATGCCCATCATACGCACGCTCGCCAACAAGAACCGCGTGCTTGGCATGCTGCGCTTCTATGCCGGCATGGCGACATCTATTCATGGCCACACGATCGGCAATTCGCTGCCGGGCGACATCGTCTCCTACACGCGCAAGGAGCCGGTCGGCGTGGTCGGCGCGATCATTCCCTGGAACGCGCCGACCGCCGCGTCGATCTGGAAGATCGGTCCGGCGCTGGCGACCGGCTGCACCATCGTGCTGAAGCCTTCCGAGGAAGCGCCGCTGACACCGCTGCTGATCTGCGCGCTGATGATGGAGGCCGGGGTGCCGCCCGGCGTGGTCAACGTCGTCACCGGCAGGGGTGCCGAGGCCGGCGCGCCGCTTGCCGCCCATATGGACGTCGACAAGATCGTCTTCACCGGCTCGACAGCGACCGGCCAGAGCATCCTGCGCGCCTCGGCCGGCAACATGAAGCGGGTCTCGCTGGAGCTTGGCGGCAAGTCGCCGGTCATCGTCTGCGCCGACGCCGATCTCGAGCGCGCAGTGCCGATCGCGGCGATGTCGGTGTTCGCCAATTCCGGCCAGATCTGCATCGCCGGCTCCCGGCTGTTCGTCGAACGGCCGATCTACGAAGAGTTCGTCGAGCGGGTCTCGGCCTATGCGGCAAAGCTCAGGATCGGCGACGGCGCCGACCCCGAGACCGAGATCGGGCCGCTGATTTCGCCCAAGCAACTCGAACGCGTCACCGGATTCATCAAGGATGGCACCAGCCAAGGCGCGCGGCTGGTCACCGGCGGCAACCGCATCACCGAGGGTGCGCTTGGTTCAGGAAATTTCATCGCGCCGAGCGTGTTTTCCGGCGTCACCGACGATATGCGCATCGCCCGGGAAGAGATTTTTGGCCCGGTCATCTCGGCGCTGCCGTTCGACACGCTGGACGAGGTGGTGCGGCGCGGCAACGACACGCCCTACGGGCTGGGTGCCGGCGTGTTCACCCGCGACCTCGGCAAGGCGCACCAACTGGCCAACCGCCTGCGCGCCGGCTCGGTCTGGGTCAACACCTACCACGCCATCGATCCGGCGGTGCCCTTCGGCGGCTACAAGATGAGCGGCTACGGACGCGAGGGTGGGGCCGAGCACCTTGATGAATATCTCAACACCAAGGGCGTCTGGATCCGGACGGATTGAGAGGGGCCGTCTGGCGGCGTTTTGCAATGGGATGATCGAAAGACGGAGAAAATCATGAATTCCAGGGAAAGCTGGTCCACATCCGAAAAGAAGATCGCACGCCGCGCCTTCGACGCTGCACTTGAGGTGGCGCTTGCAACGACGATGGCCGAATTCAAGAGCAAGGCCAACGCCGCGACAGTCGCCGCCGACATGTGGGACGTCGAAGACTATTTGCGTGAACAGCGACGGGAGATCGACCGGACGTTCGACTACCGCTACTCCCAGCTTCTTTTCGTCTTCGCGGGTCTCATTCGGGCAGGCTATCTCGACGAGAACCTGCTCGCCGGCCTGTCGCAGGACAAGCGGGAGGTCATTCGCCGGGATATTGCTTTTGCCGAGAGCCGCTGAAGTCACGAGGGCGTTGCAAGGCAAACTGGCGCTCTACGGCGCCCCCCTCTGTCCTGCCGGACATCTCTCCACCCGTGGGGGAGATGTCCGGCAGGACAGAGG